>JAHFDQ010000242.1 GCA_023248915.1 Archangiaceae bacterium
TTTCACGACCATCACCTCACGCACGAGGCGAAGTTTCAGAAGTGCGCCAAGGTGGTCGGCACCATCATGGGCCAGTACCACCCGCACGGCGACGTCGCCATCTACGACGCGCTGGTGCGCATGGCGCAGGACTTCTCGCTGCGCTACCCGCTGGTGGACGGCCACGGGAACTTCGGCTCGCTCGACGGCGACGCCGCGGCGGCCATGCGCTACACCGAGTGCCGGCTGCAGGCGCTCTCGTCCGAGCTGTTGACCGAGCTGTCGAAGAAGACGGTCGAGTACCGGCAGACCTACGACGGCACGCTGTTCGAGCCGGTAGTCATTCCCGCCCGGCTGCCGCAGTTGTTGATGAACGGCACCACCGGCATCGCGGTGGGAATGGCCACCAACATCCCCCCGCACAACTTGAGCGAGCTGTGCGCGGCGCTGACGGCGCTCATCGCCCACCCGAAGCTCGAGACCAAAGACTTGCTCGCCTACGTCAAGGGGCCCGACTTTCCGACCGGCGGCCAGGTGCTGAACAGCAAGAAGGAACTGCGCGAGATCTACGAGACCGGCCAGGGGTCGATTCGGGTGCGCGGCGAGTGGAAGCTCGAAGATCAGAAGCGCGGCGGGCAGACCATCGTCCTCACCTCGATTCCCTACGCGGTGAACAAGTCGAGCCTGGTGGCGAAGCTCGGAGACCTGGTTCGCGAGCGCGCGCTGGCGCCGCTGGTGGACGTGCGCGACGAGTCGACCAAGGACGTGCGGGTGGTGCTCGAGGTGAAGAAAGAGGCCGACCCCGAGCTGGTGATGGCGTACCTGTACAAGCACACGCCGCTGGCCACCAACTTCAACGTGAATCTCACGTGCCTGGTGCCTTCGGCGAACCCCGAGGTCGGCACTCCGCAGCGGTTGGACCTGAAGGCGATGCTGAAGTACTTCCTCGGCTTCCGGCTCGAGGTCGTCACCAAGCGGTTCCAGTTCGAGCTGGCGCAGGTCAAGGCGCGCCTGCACATCTTGGAAGGGCTCGAGAAGGTCTACGACGCCCTCGACGAGATGCTGAAGATCATCCGCAAGTCCGACGGCAAGGAGGACGCGGCGAAGAAGCTGATGGCCCGCTTCGACCTGGACGGCGACCAGGCCGACGCCATCCTCGAGATGAAGCTGTACAAGCTGGCCCGGCTCGAGATCCTGGTCATCGAGAAAGAGGCCAAGGAAAAGCGCGGCGAGGCCCGCCGGCTGGCCGAGCTGTTGAAGGACGAGAAGGCCCGCTGGGGCGTGGTGAAGGATGAGCTGAAGGAGATCGAGTCCAGGTACGGCGACAAGCGACGCACCAAGATCGGCGGCGTCGGCGAAGAGGTCGAGTACACGGAAGAGGCCTTCATCCTCGACGAGGACGCCCACGTGGTGCTCACCCGCGACGGCTGGGTGAAGCGGGTGCGCGAAATGAAGGACCCGTCGACGACGCGGCTGCGCGAGGGCGACGAGGTGATGGCGGTCTTGGCCGGGTCGCTGAAGTCGAACCTGGTTTTCTTCTCGAACCAGGGCACCGCCTACGTCACCCGGTTCAACGACATTCCGGCCTCGACCGGCTACGGCGACCCGGTGCAGAAGCTGTTCAAGTTTGACGACGGCGAGCAGGTGGTGGGCGCCCTGTCGCTCGACCCCCGGCTGCCGCGGCCCGAGAAGCTGATTGGCGTGTCGAGCCGCGGCTACGGCCTCAGGTTCGCCCTCGCGCCGCACACCGAATTGTCCACCCGCGCCGGGCGCCGCTACGCCCGCCCCGGCAAGGACAACGAGCTGGTGGCGGTGACGCCGGTCGGCGAGAAAGACTTGCTGGCGGTCGTCACCGAGAAGAGCTGCGCGCTGGTCTGCAAGGCGGCCGAGGTGAACGAGCTGGCCGGCCCGGGCAAGGGCGTGCGTGTCATCAAGGTGGCGCCCGACGACCGGGTGATCGCCTTCATCTGCAGCGCCACCAAGGACGCGGCGCTGAAGCTCGAGAGCCAGAAGGGCAAGACGTTGGAACTGTCGCCCGGCAAGTACGGGGTGACCGGCCGCGGCGGCAAGGGCCGCGAGATGTCGCGGAAGGACAAGGTCAAGGTCGTCGAGCGCGTCATCGACTGGGTGAAGCTGCCCGAGAAGGAGGCCTCGAAGTGAGGAGCTCGGCCATGGCGAAGCGAGACAGCTACACCGGCGCGGACATTCAGGTGCTCGAAGGCCTGGAACCGGTGCGCAAGCGGCCGGCGATGTACATCGGCGGCACCGACACCTCGGGGTACCACCACCTGCTCTGGGAAATCGTCGACAACTCGGTCGACGAGGTCATCAACGGGTACGCCGGCATCGTCGAGGTGACGCTGCACAAGGGCGGCAAGTCGGTGACGGTGACGGATGACGGGCGAGGCATTCCGGTCGACGTGATGCCCCGGTTCAAGAAGCCGGCGATCGAGGTGATTCTCACCACCCTGCACTCGGGCGGGAAGTTCGACCAGGACAACTACATCCACTCGGGCGGCCTGCACGGCGTCGGGTCGTCAGTGGTGAACGCGCTGTCGGTCGAGCTGGTGGCCGAGGTCAAGCGCGACGGCAAGCGGTACCAGCAGACCTACGGGCGGGGCAAGGCGACCTCGCGCCTGAAGATCGTCGGGCCCTGCCGGGGCACGGGCACGTCCATCGAGTTCGAACCCGACCCCGAGATCTTCGGGCCCAAGCTGACCTTCGACGCGGCGCTCATCCGCGAACGGTTGGAAGCCAAGACTTACCTGCACCGCGGCATGACGGTGGTGTTCCGCGACGAGACCGTCGTCCCTCATACCGAAGTGACGTACAAGCACGACGGCGGCATCTCGGAGTACATCGCCAAGCTGCTGGCAGAACGCGGCAAGCCGGTGGTGCCGGTCAACAGCGCCGCCTTCTACAAGGAACACGAGAACGGCACCCGGCTCGAGCTTGCGCTGGCGTGGACCGAGGCGACCGACGAGCACGTCCGCTCGTACGTGAACGGCATTCCCACCGCCAACGGCGGCACCCACGAGGCGGGCCTCAGGGCCGGGGTGGTGAAGGCCGTGCGCAACTACATCGAGACGCACAACCTGACGCCGAAGGGCGTGACGCTGACCGCCGAGGACATTCGCGAGGGCATCGTCGCGGTGCTTTCCACCTACGTGGTGGAACCCCAGTTCCAGGGGCAGACCAAGGATCGGCTGAACAACCCCGAGGTGGCGGCGCAGGTGGACGGGGTGGTGCGGCCGGCGCTCGAGAAGTGGCTGAACGACAACAAGTCGATCGCCGACGCGGTGGTGGGGCGCATCACGCTGGCGGCGCGGGCGCGCGAGGCGTCGCGGGCGGCGTCGCAGGCGGTCATCCGCAAGACGGCGGTGTCCCACCGGCTGAACCTGCCCGGCAAGCTGGCCGACTGTTCGTCGACCGACCCGTCTGTGAGCGAGCTGTTCATCGTCGAGGGCGACTCGGCAGGCGGGTCGGCCAAGCAGGGGCGCGACCGGCGCACCCAGGCGATTCTGCCGTTGCGCGGCAAGGTGCTGAACGCCGAGCAGGCCTCGACCGACAAGGTGGCCGGCAACAAAGAGCTTCAGGACATCGTCAGCGCGCTCGGCTGCGGCATCGGCGCCGACATCGACACGGCCAAGCTGCGCTACGGAAAAATATTCCTGCTGATGGACGCCGACTCGGACGGCCACCACATCTCGACGCTGCTCTTGACGTTCTTCTACCGGCACTTGAGGCCGCTGATTCAGGCCGGCGCGGTCTTCATCGCCCAGCCGCCGCTGTACCGAATCGACTTGGGCAAGGAAACCTACTGGGCGCTCGACGAGGCCGACCGCGACCGCATCATCGCCGAGAAGCGAAAGGGCACTACCAAGCCCAACATCATGCGCTTCAAGGGGCTGGGCGAGATGACCGCCGACGAGCTGAAGATGACCACGCTCGACCCGGCGCGGCGGCTTTGCCTCAGGGTGCAGATCGACAACGAGCTCGAGACCGACCGCACCATCAACGACTTGCTGGGCAAGGACGTCAGCGCCCGCTTCAAGTTCATCATGGAGCGCGCCGCCGACGTCCAAGAGGTCGACGTCTGAAGCCGGCTACTTGGCGCCGGCTTCCTTCTTCTTGAAGTACATCAGGGTGTTGACGACGTGGCCGACGTTCATCACGAGCACCGTGACGAACATGAGCTTGAAGGCGTTGGGCAGCGTCTCTTCCAGCTTCATGCCCTGCTCGACCACCGTCAGGCCGATGGCCCCG
The DNA here is from genome assembly GCA_023248915.1 of Archangiaceae bacterium. Classification (GTDB taxonomy): domain Bacteria; phylum Myxococcota; class Myxococcia; order Myxococcales; family Myxococcaceae; genus JAHFDQ01. The sequence goes on from JAHFDQ010000242.1 coordinate 4,246, forward strand.
AGCAGCCAGAAGGCTCCGGCCACCCGCTGTTCCGGCACCGCGATGAGGTAGCCGAGACCGGGCATGAAGAAGTTCAAGACGACCGCGACCCACTTCATGAGGGACTCCTGGATGAGGGTTTGTCCCCAGCCTAGAGCCGAGCCGGGGCGACGTCGTCTTTCCGTGCTGCCGGCCGGCGCTTCCAGTCCTCCGTGGTCAGGGCCGTCAGGACGTGGTCCTGCCAGCGGCCGGCGATCTGCAGGTAGTGGCGCGCGTGGCCTTCGACCCTGAAGCCGAGCTTCTCGAGCACCCGCAAGCTCGCGCCATTCGAGGGGATGACGTTGGCCTGCAAGCGGTGCAGCCCGAGCGGCCCGAACGCGAAGCCCACCAGCGCCCGCACGCACTCGGTGGTGAGGCCCTGGCCCTGGAAGTCGCCGTGCGCCCAATAGCCGAGGTAGGCGTTTTGGAACGCCCCGCGGTGGACGAAGAGGCTGAGCCCGCCCAGCACCCGGCGGCCACCTTCGCGCGGGAAGACGTAGAGGGAATAGCGGGCGTCCTTTCGCCATTCGCGCCGCTCGCGCTGGATTCGCGCCGCCACCCGCGCCGGTCGGCTGGCGTCGGAAGAGAAGGCTCCGACGGGGCTCCAGGGTCGCAGGTGGGCCGCGTTCTCGCGCATCGCCTGCCCGAGCGCCCGCGCGTCGCCCGGGGAGGGCGGCCGGAGGACGTAGCGCGGAGTTTCGATGCGAACGCTGAAGGTGGGCAGTCGCAAGTCAGGAGTCCTCTACTCGGAGGGGGTGCGGTTCATGCGGTTCTCCACTCGCGGGGAGATTGCCCGGTCCACTTGCGGAACGCACGGTCGAAGGCGCGCAAGTCGGAGTACCCCAACAGGTAGGCCACCTCGCCCACCGAGAGCCGCGGGTTCTCGAGGTAGGACCGGGCCAGGTTGCGGCGCAGCTCGTCCAGCACGCCCTGAAAAGAGGTCCCCGCGACGCCCAGGCGGCGCTGCAGCGTTCGGGAGCTCATCCGGAGGCCGCTCGCGATCGACTCGACCGTGGGCTCGTCGCTGCGCAGCGCGCGCTCGATTGCCGCCCGCACCGGCGCCACGGGGTCGGCCTTGTCGCCCTTTCGTTCGAGCGCCTCCTTCGCCTGGCCGTCGAGGAAAGCGTTCAGCGCCGAGTCCGAGCCCTTGAGCGGCAGGTCGAGCAGAGCCGCCGAGAAGGCGAAGCCGTTGCTGCCGGCTCCGAACGAGATCGGCGCCTGGAAGACCTCGGTGAGCCGCCCGACGTCCGACACCGCGCCGTGCGCGAACCACACCCGCGACAGGCGGATCGGGCTGGGGAGCATCTGGTCTGCGACGCGGACCAGGTGCGCCAGGGTGAATTCATTGGCCACGCGGCCCTCGGCCTCGGGCTCTCCGGCCACCCAGTGGTCGAAGACTCCCTCGCCGTTCTTTTCGGTGAAGGCGAAGCGCGCGCCGTCGTTCACCAGCATTCCGAAGCGCTCGAGCGCCTGGAAAGCGCTTCGGAAGGTGTCGGCGCTCCGGACGATGAACTCGGTCAGCCCGTACGAGCCGCGCACCACCTGGGCCGCCATCGTCAGGCCCAGGAAGGGGTCACCGGTCGCCCGGGCCGCGGCCTCGGTGAACGCCCGGAACGCGCCCAGCTCGATCTTGAACCCCTCGCGCGGCAGCTCGGGCGGCAGGTCGAACTCGGTCGCCAGCGCGCGGTCGTCGCCGCCAGCCGCCCGCACCGCCGCCAGGGTGCGGGTGACGAGGTGAGAAGTGAACTCGGGGCCTCGGGACCGGCGCGCCATCGCGCAGCGACGGTAGCACGCGGGGGCCCTTCGTCAGCGCGACTCGAGCGTGCGCAGGTAGCGCAGCAGCGACTGCTCGTCGGGGTTGGGTTCGTCGGCGATCCACCGCGCGAACGTCTCGGGGGTCGCCTCGGCAGCCGCCTCGACGTCGCCCAGGTTCCTGCGCAGCCTCGAGTACACGAGCGGGCCGAAGCGCCGGTAGAGATCGACGATGCGCGTGGGGCTCATGATTGCGGATGTTCGCCGCGCGGCAGCCCGCCGTTGCGACAGAAGATCGGACCGATCACGCCACTAGAAACACCTGCAACTACGGCGGTTTACTTGGCGCGCTTGCCCTGCTTGAAGATCTCGACCTTGCCCGCGCCCATCGCGAGCTGCCCTTTGATGGTCCCCACCAGCGCCTTCGCCCCAGGCGGATGGTAGATGACCCGCATCTTCGGGCCGGTCGGCAGCGAACCGGTGGTCGCGTCGACCAGCACGTAGACCGTTTTGCCGTCCACGTGCACCCGGTCGGGGTCTCTGCGGTGGTCGAGCTCGCCGACCATCTCCCCCTCGTCGGCGCTGGCGTTGGCGTCCGAGAGCACGCGAACCCGGACCCGCAAGAGCACGTCGGCCGAGACGTCCTTGAACTCGCGCACGCCTTGGATGGTCACCGCCAGGTCGGCGCCGGTCTCGGCGGCGGTCTTGTCGTTCAACTGCAAGCCGGTCGCCTTGTTGCTGTCGGTGTCGACGAAGACGGTCGCGTTCGCGCAACGGTTCTTGCACTCCTCGCCCCACGGCACGCGGTCGAACTCCACCCGAAAAGCGAAGTCCGAACCTTGCGGGCCCACGACAATCTCGGTCGCGACCGGCCGTTCGTCGTCCCCGGCGGGAGGCCGGTAGGTCAGGGTCGGCTTCTCGCGGCCGAGAGCGGCCATCGCGACGAGGCAGCCCGAAAGCGCGAGCAGGCGTGGGGACATGCCGCGATTAGATGCCGCATCTCGGCCCCGCCCGCCACACCTTCGCGCCTGGTATGACTTGGAAATGGAAACGGCCCCGAAGCTCTTCCTGCGCCAATTGCAGCTTGGCTCGATGGACAACTTCGTCTACCTGCTCGGCGCGGCGGGGTCAAAAGAGACGGCGGTGGTCGACCCGGCCTGGGACTCGGCCGCCATCGACCAGGCCTTGGCCGACGCCGCGCGAACCCTCGCCTGCGTGCTGCTCACCCACTCTCACCCGGACCACGTGAACGCGCTCGCCGAAGTGCTCGGGCGCCACCCGGTGCCCGTCTACGCGCAGGCTGCCGAGGTCGCCGCGGCCCCCTGGATGGAGAAGCTGGGCCCGGCCCTCCACCGCGCGGCCCCCGACCAGGTGGTGCAGGTGGGCCCGCTGGCGGTGCGGCTCATCGCCACGCCCGGCCACACGCCCGGCTCGCAGTGCCTCTTGGCGGAAGGGGCGCTCTTCACCGGCGACACGCTGTTCGTCAACGCCTGCGGCCGCGTCGACCTGCCCGGCGGCAGCGCCGAGGCGATGTTCCATTCGCTGTCGGCGCTGGCGCGCCTGCCGCCCGAGACCCAGGTTTACCCGGGCCACGACTACGGCGACGTGCCGGTGTCCACCGTCGCCCGCGAGCGCGAACGCAACCCGTACCTCCAGCCGAAGAACCTCGGGGCGTTCGCCGCGATTCGGTAGTCGAAAGCTCCGCACACCCCGAGCCCGTCGAGGGGCGATCAGCCGGGAGTCGCCAACCCCAGCCGCTGCCGGCGCCGCACCGCCCACCAGCCCGACCCGGCGAGGATTCCGACCGAGCCCAGCGTCCAGAGGGCGGCCCAGACCACCGCCGGCACGAAGGTGACCCCGGCCAAGAGCGCGGCGTCGGAGTGGGCGCGCACCGCGCTGTTCCAGAGGTCGTCCCTCAGGTCCATCGCCGCATAGAGCGCGCAGAACGAGGCGAGGAACAGGTTGAACCAGGTGACCGCCTGCGCCGGCAAGTACTTGGCGGCCAACCCCACGGCGGTCGCCGTGCCCAGGCAGAAGAGCAGGGTGAACGCATCGCGCGCGTAGAAGAGCGCCATCGCCGACAGCCAGACGCACGCGGCCAACAGCACCCCGCGCTTCGCCTGGAAGCGGAAAGTGGCGATCATCAGGCCGGCCGACGCCAGCGCGCTGCCCACGTACCCCGCCGAGTAGACCAGCACCTTGGCGAAGAACCCGTCGGGGATGCTGGAAAGGCAGGCCCCCGACTCGTCCGAGGCCAGCGTCACCTTCGAGACGCTGCCGCCCACCAGCAACGACGCCAAGGCGTGGCCGGTCTCGTGAATCATCACCACCAGCATCTTGAACGGCCAGAGCGCGCGCGAGTCCCAGAGCGCCACGCCCGCGGCGACGAAGCCGGCGAGCAGCAGCAGCCGCTTCCAGTCGAGCGTGTCGGGGGTGGCAGGCCGGGGTTCGCCCATGCTAGCCGGTGGAACGCCGGGCGGGCCCGAGACGTTCCCGGGCGGCCGAGCTCACAACCCCGGGACGCCGGTGTGGCCGCAGTAGACGTCGCGGTCGAGCGTCCGGGCCACGGTCGGCAGCCGATTCGACATCGCCCGGAGCGCCGGGTAGTCGCGCACCAGCTCGGACAGCTCTTTGTGGCCGATG
>JAHFDQ010000243.1 GCA_023248915.1 Archangiaceae bacterium
GGGTCGCCCTTGATGCCCTGAAGCCCCTGCGGGCCGGGGTCGCCCTTGATGCCCTGAAGTCCCTGCGCGCCGGTGTCACCCTTGTCGCCCTTTGCTCCTTGCGACCCGACGGCACCGACTTCACCCTGAGCGCCGGTCGAGCCGGTGTCGCCCTTGAGGCCCCTTGCTCCTTGCGGCCCGACGGCACCGACTTCACCCTGGGCGCCGGTCGCGCCGGTGTCGCCCTTGAGGCCTTGCGCGCCGGTGTCACCCTTGTCGCCCTTTGCTCCTTGCGACCCGACGGCACCGACTTCACCCTGAGCGCCGGTCGCGCCGGTGTCGCCCCTTGCTCCCTGCGGCCCGACGGCGCCAACGGCACCGACTTCACCCTGAGCACCGGTCGCGCCAGTGTCGCCCTTGAGCCCCTGGATGCCAGTGTCACCTTTGTCGCCCCTTGCTCCCTGCTGCCCGACGGCGCCTACTTCACCCTGAGCGCCGGTCGCGCCGGTCGCGCCGGTCGCGCCGGTCGCGCCGGTCGCGCCGGTCGCGCCGGTCGCGCCGGTGTCGCCCTTGAGCCCCTGGATGCCAGTGTCACCTTTGTCGCCGCTTGCTCCCTGCTGCCCGACGGCGCCAACGGGACCGACCTCACCCTGGGCGCCGGTCGCGCCGGTCGCGCCGGTGTCACCCTTCGGGCCCTGCACGCCAATCGCGCCAACTTCGCCCTTCGCGCCTTGGGGGCCCCGGCAGTCTTGCGCATCGATGACGCCGTCGCCGTTGGCATCCTCGCTCGCGAGGTCAGCCTTCCCGTTTCCGTTCAGGTCCCAGCATGAGATGCCCGCTTCACCGGCACGGCCCACAAGGCCCGGTGCACCCTGCGGTCCGACCGCTCCGTCAACGCCGTCCGCGCCCCGCGGGCCCGCATCGCCGGTCGCCCCGGTGGGTCCAACGGCGCCCGCGACTCCCCGCGGGCCGATCGAACCGGCAACGCCCTGCGGACCAACAGCCCCGGTCGCACCCTTGGGCCCCACGGCGCCGGCCAATCCCTGAACCCCCATCGGACCGACGTCGCCCTTCGGCCCCTGTGAACCCGTCGGGCCCAGTGGCCCCGCCGGGCCTGCGACTCCCTGGGGGCCGGCCGCGCCAATCGTCACGTAGAAGTTGTCCCGGTCGTGACGTCCCCTCCCGCGAGAGACGGTCAAGACGTAGGTGCCGGGGGCGGTCGCGAACGCGCTGGGCAAGTCCGCGACGATCACATCGGGCTGCGATGTCTTGACGTGCAGTTGCAGACCGACGAGCTCGACGTCCGGCGTGTTGCCGAAGTTAGACCCGTAAATCCGCAGCACCCCCGCGGAGTAGTCCACTTCGGTGTTGGTGATTGTCAGAGACGACGCAGCCTGCGCAGCCGTCGCCCCCAGCAACGCGGACAGACCGATGACCTTCACAGCTCGAGCGAGCGTGTTCATGGGTTCCTCCGAACCAGTTGGCGACGCGGACGGGCACGCCGGCGAGCGGGTGTACCGCCGGCTTCCGCCCTCGATGAGCAAGTCCCTCGCCAGGCCCCAACCAGTAGATTCCACGAGGTTGGGAGCGAATCAGTCCAGTGACGATTTTCACACACCAGCTTATCAATGTCGTAACAGTGCATGATTCATTGACATGGTTTGAGTGGCCCTATTTTCACGACGTGACAGTTTTCCCGTCCGCCGCCATGCTGTAGGCATGGCCAGCCCCTCCCACTCCCGGGCGCCGCGTCGAGGCGTGCGGCTCCCTTGCTGGCTTCGATTCGGTTCGCACGAAGTCCTGACCTCGACCGCGAACGTCAGCGTGAACGGGCTGTACCTGCGGCTGTCCGCGCAAGCGCCGGGGGTCACCGTGCCCGAGGTAGGCGCGCGCGTGGAAGTGAAGCTCACCCTTCCCAACACGCCGCTGCCGTTCGACTCGCGCGCGGACGTGGCGTGGGTCAATCACAACGACCGCGACACCGGTGGCCAGCCGAAGATTGGCATCGGGTTGAGCCTGGTCGACCCCTCTCCGGAGGGCCTCGACCAGTTGGAACACTTCGTGCGGACGTTTCGGCACCACCTCCTCGTGGTAGACGACGACCGCTCGCTCGCCGAAACCTACAAAGGCCTCAGCCTCGACTACCAACTGCACACCTCTGCCAGCGCGGAAGAGGCCTACCGGCTCCTCGCGGCGCACGAGGTGAGCGTGTTGATTACCGCCGAGCGGGTGTCCGGAGCGAGCTGTGTGGAATTCCTCGGCCAGGTCGCCGAGCGTTTCCCGTTCGCGAGGCTCTTGAGAATCCTGACCTGTCACCCGGCGCCGGCGGAAGACGTCCAGGAACTGATCCGCGAGGCGAAGCTCTTCGCCGTCCTCGACAAGCCCTTCACGTCCGCCCAACTCGAGTCCCTGGTCTACCGCGCGGTGGACTCCTACGCCCTCGCGCTCGAGAACGAGCGGCTCTCGGCCGAGCTCGAACGCGCCAACCAGCGACTGGTGCGCGAGAACGCCTACCTGCGCAAGCGGGTGATTGGGCAAGAAGGCTTCGAGAACATGATTGGCCAGAGCCCGGCCCTGAGGGCGCTCTTGTCGGAGGTCCAGCGCCTGCGCCGCACCGACGTCACCGTCCACATTCAGGGAGAGACGGGCACCGGGAAGGAACTGATTGCGCGCGCGCTCCATCACGAGGGACCGCGAGCCCAGGGCCCGCTCATCTCGCAGAACTGCGCCGGGCTGACCGAGAGCCTGCTGCAGTCGACCCTGTTCGGCCACAAGCGCGGCGCGTTCACCGGCGCCGACCGCGACCACCTCGGAGTCTTCCAACAGGCCAACGCCGGCACGCTCTTCCTCGACGAGGTCGCCGAGCTTCCGCTGAGCATCCAGGCGGCCCTGCTGCGCGCGCTGGAAGAGGGCGAAGTCGTGCCGCTCGGAGGCAGCGCGCCGGTGAAGGTGAGCCTGCGCATCATCTCGGCCACCCACAAGGACCTGCGCGAGGAAGTGAAGGCGGGGCGCTTCCGGGAAGACCTCTACTTCCGGCTCGTGGTCGTCTCGCTCAGGCTGCCGCCGCTTCGAGAACGAAAGGGCGACGTCGCGTTGCTCGCCTGCCACTTCCTCCAATTGCAGTGCGAGCGCTTCGGGAAGAACATCCCCGGCTTCGCGCCCGAGACGATGAGGGCGCTCGAGGCCTACCCGTGGCCGGGCAACATCCGCCAACTGGAGAACGAGATTGCGCGAGCGGTCGTCCTCGCCGACGAGAAAGAGAAGATTCCCCTCGACCAACTGTCCGAGGACTTGCGCACCGCGCGCACCTCGGGGTCGCCGACCCGGGAGGACTGGGGCGCTGGCAAGGCGGTCCTGACCGAAGGCCTCACCTACGACGAGGCGGTGGTTCGACTCGAGAAGGCCCTCATCGCGAGCGCCCTTCAGAAGTCCGGCGGCGTCATCAGCCGCGCCGCGGCGCTCCTCGGCATCGAGCGGACCCGCTTGACCAAGCTGAAGAAGCGACTGGAAGTCGGTTCGTAGATTGCGCGCGCTCGCGGCTCTCTTCGTCCTCGCGGTTCCGGTCTGCGCGTTCCCCGCGGGCGTCTATCTCTGGGCGAACGGCGCGACTCTCGCGGGGACGGCCCTGGCCTCGGTCACCGCCCTCGCGGTGCTGGCGGCGGTCGGGGCGGCCGTGCCGAGGGCGCGACGAGGCGTCGCCTGGTCGCTGGCGCTCGTGGTCGCGGCCGACGGCGCCTGGGTGGTCGCCCGCCTGGCCGGGCGCAGCGCACCGCCGCCCGGCATGCAGGTCTGCGTGAACTCGGACTGCGGCCCGCGCGGCTCCTTCTGGCAGCTCGTTCCCCCCGAGCACGAGGCGGCGCGCGCCGGGCTGTATCTGGCGAAGCTGGTGGGTGCGATGCGCGGCGCCGAATTCGACCACTTCGACCGGCTGCTCGACACCGAGTACGGGCGCCTCACTCCCGCGTGGCGAAGCCTGCCGAACTCCCTGCTCATGTTCTCGTCCCCCTCGCGGGTCGAGTACCTGCGCTGGGTGCCGCCGGGGCGTGAGCACCTCCGCTGCCTCGTCTTCCTTCACGGCTTCGGCGGCGAGCTGACGCCGTACCTCCGGGCGATGGTGGAATCGCCCCTCGGCGAGACGTCGGCGGCGCTGGCTCCGGCGCTGGACAGCGTCGGCTGGTGGCCGTCCGAGCGCGGCCTCGGGGTAGTGCGCGCCCTCACCGACCGCTACCTGCCGCCCCAGTGCGACCGCGACCGGGTGTACCTGGTCGGACTGTCGAATGGTTCCATCGGGGCCGCGCGCATCTTCAGCGAGCGTGCACCGCGTTCGGCGTTCCGCGGCGCCATCCTGGTCTCGGGGGGCGGAGACTTCGAGACCGAGGCGCCCAGCGAAACCCGCTGGCTCTTCCTGACCGGGGCGAAAGACCCGCGCTTCGGCGCGGAAGAACTGAGGCGCATCGCCGACGGGCTCGCCCGGGACGGGGCCGCGGTGATGTTCCAGTCCATCGCCGGGGCCGACCATTTTCTGCTGCTCACTCACCAGGCCGAGTGGACGCGGGCGGCGCGAGACTGGCTGGACGCCAACGAGCCGCCCGGGCGTGGCGCGCGGGGCTCAGAAGCCGACGCGCCCTGAGCCTGCCGAGTGAGCCGAGCCGCTACTCGTAGAGCTCGATCTCCTTTACCTGCGGCGAGTTCCCGTCGGACTCGGCCCAGACGCGGACTTTCTGCGCCGTCACCGAGACCGCGGTCTCGTACCACGTCTCCTGGGGCGTCGCGACGAGCGCGGAGACGGGCGTCCACTTGCCACCGTTGAAGGCCTCGACGCGAAAGCGGTCGAGGAACGAGTCGCCGGGGTTGTTCTTGGCGTCGAAGCGGTCGGGAAACACGCGCACCCGCTTCAACGAGACCTCGCGGCCGAAGTCGATGGCCAGCCAGGCGCGCTTGTCTCCGCCGGCCGCGCACCAGCCGCTGTTCTGGGACATGTTGCCGTCGAAGGCGGTGGCGGGCGTGAAGCCGTTGTACGTGCTCGATGCGCTCAGCATGCTCTCGCGCACCTGCACCTTCCCCGGCGGCGACCGCGGCGCCTCGAAGAGCTCAATCTCCTTTATCTGGGGCGAATTGCCCTCGGACTCGGCCCACACCCGCAGCTTCTGGGTGGTGACGTCGACCGCGACCTCGTACCAGGTCTCGGCGGGCGTCTCGACGAGCCCGGACGCCGGCTTCCACGCGCCATCGGCGAAGACCTCGACGCGAAACCGCGACAGGAAAGAGTCACCCGGGCTGTTCGCGGCGTCGTACCGGTCTGGGAAGACGCGAACGCGGCTGAGCCGGTGCGCGCCCCCCAGGTCGATGGCGAGCCAGCTGCGCTTCTCGCCCCCCGCGGCGCACCACCCGGTGTTCTGCCCGAGGTCGCCGTCGAATGCCCGAGCAGGGGTGTACGAGGCGTAGGTGCTCGACGCGCTCAGCATGCGCTCGTTGACGGCGAGCTTGGCGTCGGCCGCGAAGGCGGGGCGAACGGCGCAGAACGAAAGCACTAGCCCTGCGAGAGCGAGACGGGTCATTGGAGGTTCCTTCCGCGCCCGCGAAGCCCGCGGGCATCGATGTGAGGCGCGCAGCATACTTCCGACTCAACTCTTCGAGCAGTTCAAGAGCCAGAGGGCGCCCGGGAAGCCGGGGCGAACGGTTAGGCGCCGCACTTCCGGCAGACCAGTTCTCCCTTGCCGAGGGGCACCACCAGCGCGTCGACCCGGGCGTCGGCGAGCGCCCGGTCTCGGAACGGCGCCAGCGCCGCGGCGTGGCTCAGCAGGTTGTCCGCGACGAGCAGCCCGCCCGGGACCAGTCGGGGCACGGCGAGCTCGTAGAGGTCGCCGTAGGCGTCCTTCTCAGCGTCGAGGAAGCAGAACGCGATGTCTGACAGGTCGGCGAGCTCGGCCCGGGCGTCGGCCCCGCGAAGCTCGACCCACTCGTCGACTCCGGCGAGCCGGAACGTCTCGCGGGCGAGGTCCAACTTTTCCGGAAGCACCTCGAAGGTCCGCACCCTGTCCCCGCGCGCGCGGCAGGCGAGCGCCAGCCACAGGGTGGAGTAGCCGGCGCTGGTTCCCACCTCGACCACCCGCCCGCGCGGCGCCGACGCCGCCAGCAGCGCGAGAAACTGCCCCGTTTCGGGGGGAATCTGTCGAAGTCGTTCGAGGTGGGGCGTCCCGTCGGCGCGGTCGCGCCGGTCCCGCTCTCCGAGCCAGCGCATCCGTTGTTCCACCGCCGCGGGAATGTCGTGGAACATGGACACCGAATATCAGCCTTGCCCTGGTTTCAGGGCCGGGCGGAAGGCCGGGTCAGCCTCACCAGCCACATCGGCGGCCCGTTGCCCTCGTAGACGAGGAAGAAGGTGCCCGGGCCACCGCTGGCCGCGGCGCGGCGTAAGCGAGGTTGAGCCCGAAGTCGCCGCCCGGTCCCAGGGTGATGGCCACCCGGCGGGGAGGGGCGCGGGGCGCGAGGGTGCGGGCGTCGAGGAGGTTCGCGTGAAGCTCGAGCTCGTCGAGTCCCACCGCGAACAGCGTGTCGCCCGCGACCGCGAGCGCGGCGTACTGGGTGTTGACCGCCGCCCGGTCGGGGTGGAAGACGGCCACCGGCTTGGACACCTCGACGTCGGCGGCCGGCGCAGGGGCCGCCGACAGCAACAGCAGTAGAGCGAGGCGTCGCATTTCAGTAAGGCTAGCGCCGGGAGGGTTTCCGGTGCGCCTGATTCTATTCATCATCATCCGCTTCGTCCGTGCGCTGCGCGAACACCGCTGGTTCCGAATCGCGGTGGGCGTGGCGGTGGTGGCGGCCGCGGCCCGCTGCCGGGAAGTGGTGGGCGAAGAGGCCCGATTCGACCTCGAGGTCAGAGTGCAGCTCGACGAGGGGCAGACCGCCGACCTACGAGGAGAGCTGGCCATGTCGATGAAGACCGGAGAGCCGGCGCGGATTGCCCTGAAGGGGGCCCTGCTGCCGTCGAAGGCCCAGGCGACGGCCGGGCAAGTCTCGGGCGAGCTCGCGGTCGAAGAGACGGTGCGCCGATTGTAGCTCGTTCTGGCCGATTGACGAGGCGCTGAGTCGCACCCTGCCGCGGCAGTTCTCATTACAGCCTGTCAGGAGTCACCCGGCGCGCGCGTCGTTGCTACGGCTTGCCATCGCTCCGGGAACTCAACGGCAGAGCGCTCTTTGACATCGCGAATAGCAGTGACAGGCGCGGGGTTCCGACGAGGGGCTCCGTGGGTTCGATTCCCAGCGGTCCCACTTCGCCCCGTAGTCGGCCTCCGCCCGGTGAAACCCCGTGCTCGCCGGCGAAGGGCGATTCATTGCGGTGCCTTCGGCAAGGACAGCCGGCTCTGAACCGGCACAAGAGAGCTCGACACTCTCCACCGCTGCTGCTGTGCCGCTGGCATGTCTGGGATTGCGGCCGCCCGTTAAGCGGCATGAGCAGGGTTCGACTCCCGCGCCGGACATCTTCAGCGGGAAGTGGATCGATTCCCCGGCGAGGCACAGGCGGCTCTAGCACTCAGGGTGAGTGCGCTCGGCTGAAGCCCGAGAGAAAACCGTTCGATCCGGTGGAGCCGCGCAGACGGGTCGGCCAGCGGGCTGGAGCACTCCCCTCCCTTCTCGGCGTCCGTGCACATTCGTATGTCGCATTCGAATATGCGCAGTAGACTGGGTCGATGCTGCCCCGCCCGAAGCGCCTCGAGACAGTGCTTCAGCGTCTGCGTGAGCGGCCCGTCGTCGCCATGCTCGGCCCGCGCCAGGTCGGGAAGACCACGCTCGCCCGGCAGGTCGCCCGGCAATGGCCCGGCCCGGTGCACTGGTTCGACCTGGAGAAGGCGTCAGACGTGAGCGCGCTCGCCGACCCGGAGTTGGCGTTGCAGCCGCTGCGCGGGCTGGTTGTCCTCGACGAGGTCCATCGGCGGCCCGAGCTCTTCCCCGCGCTGCGGGTCTTGGCCGACCGGCCGAGGAAGCCCGCGACCTTCCTGGTGCTGGGGAGCGCGTCCGAGTCGTTGCTGCGCCAGACCTCGGAGTCCCTCGCCGGCCGAATCACGTTCTACGAGCTGCCGGCGTTCACGGTCGAGGAAGTAGGCGTACGCAAGCTGAAGAGCTTGTGGGTGCGCGGTGGCTTTCCACCCTCCTTCGTCGCGAAGACGCGCGACGAGAGCTGGCGCTGGCGCGGCGACTTCATTCGCACCTTCCTGTCACGGGACCTGCCCGATCTCGGAATTCGGGTGCCCGCCACCACGCTCGAAAAACCCCTGTGACGGCAAGCCCAGGCCGTGCCGACGAGGCTGCGAATCGACCAGCCGCCTCGCCGGCGACGGGTTCAGCCTCTGCTCGGCGAGCCGCGCGTCGCTGTCCGCGTCCTTCTTGAGCAGCGCGAGCTTGTTCTGGAAGTCGAGGTCCAGCGCCGAGGTGGCCTGTGCCACCGCCTGGTCGGTCGCTTCCTTCAACCGGGCTGGGAACGTCTCGGCCTCTTGCTACAGCCGCAGCAGCTCGTCCTCCCGCGTCTTGAGCGCGGTCTCCCGTTCGTGCCAACTCTTGTCGAGCGCTTCCTGCTTCTCCTTGTTCTTCTTCTCGAGAACCCGGGCGTCCTCGTCGTACTTGTCCTGGGCCTTCTTGCGTTCCATCGCCTTCTTGTACTCGAAGTCGTCGGCC
>JAHFDQ010000669.1 GCA_023248915.1 Archangiaceae bacterium
TTCGGCCCCGCGGCCTTCCTCGCCAGGCTCGACGCCAGCGCGATGGCCGCCGCGAGGCCGGTGGGGCCGTCGCTGATGAAGGCCACCTGGTAGGTGGCCCCCGGCGGCGGCGCCCCTTCCGGCGCCGGCTGCACCCTGAGGGCGTACCCGCGCGACGACTCGCCCAGCGGCAAGAGCTCGGGCTCGGTTCCGACTACGGTGCAGCGGGGAGGCGGCGGTGCCCGCACCTTCGGGTCTCTCGAACCGAGCGAAGCCTTGACTTCCCACGTCTCGAACCTCGCCGCGTCGAGCGCCAGCAGCTTGCCGCCCTGCGGCGCCACCACCACCGCCGACACCGCCCCCACCGGGCCGGCCGGGGCCGCCAAGAGGAAGTCCACCGACGAGAAGGTAGTCACCCCCACCTCGCGCGGCGGCGGGTACGGCACCGGGGCGCCGGTGAAGCCGGTGACGGGCTTGCCCAGGCCCACCTCGGTGGCCAGCGCCAGCGAGTCGTCGGGTTCGACCTCGAGCTGCCCCTTTGCCTCGAGCGGCCGCACCGAAAGCACGTACTCGGCGTTGGCCTTCTCGCGGGGGGCGCGCCGGGGCTCGTCGTAGTGCGCGGCTTCCTCGACGCGCAGGTAGGCGCGCCCCGACTGCGACTGGTAGGCGTCCACCCGCTCGCCGCCGCCGAGCCCCTCGTCGTCGAGGAACAGCTTCCGCTTCAATTGCTGCCGTTTCTGCGTTCCGTCGCCGGCCGGGTCGGGCATCAGCTCGGACACCTCGAGGCTCAGGTTGAGGTCGTTCACCCCGGCGAGGGTGACGGTCACCGGCCCCTTCGGCACGTCGACGACGTAAAGGTCGCGGTCCGAGCGGTCGGCCTCTGCCGGCCCCATCGTCCCGTGCACCTCGGTGCCCAGCGCGATGCGGGTCGCCTGCAGCGGCAAGTCATTCGGTTCGCGCTCGACGGCGTAGGTGGCCCGGGCGACTTCCCGGTCGTACCAGCGCCACAGCCCCAGCCCCGAGGCGGCGACCAGCGCCACAACCAGCACCGGCGCCAGCGTCCGGCGAACCCGCAGCGAGCGCTCGAACCGGTCGAAGTCGGCGCGGCTGGCCATGAGGGCCCTGCCCTCTTCGGGCATGGGGGTAAAGTCCATCGACAGCGAGCCCAGGTTGCTGCGCACGTCGAGCAGCGCCGCGCGCATTCGCTTCGCGTCGGGGTAGCGGGCCTCGCGCTTCTTCTCGAGCGCCTTGCGCACCACCTTCTCGAACGCGGGGCTCAGCGACTTGCCCGGCGCCGCGTCGGCCAGGAACGGGGGCGCCTCGGTCAGGTGCTTGGAAACGATGCTCATCGGCGTCGGGCCCAGGAACAGCGCGCGGCCGGTCACCAGCTCGAACAGCATCGCGCCCACCGAGTACAGGTCGCTCCGCGCGTCGAGGCTCTCGCCCTTGCCCTGCTCGGGGGACATGTACGTGGGCGTGCCCACGAAGTCGGTGATGCCGGTGATGTGCTTGCGCCCTTCGCCCTCGACCAGCTTGGCGATGCCGAAGTCGAGCACCTTCACCCGGTCGTCGGGGTCGACCCGCTTCAGCAGCATCACGTTGGCCGGCTTGATGTCGCGGTGGATGACGCCCTGCTCGTGCGCTTCGGTGAGCGAGGCGAGCACCTGGGCGCCGATGGCGATGGCCTTCTCCTCGGACACAGGCCCCTGCGCGCGCAGCGTCCAGGCCAGGTCGCGGCCGGCGAGGTACTCCATCGCCAGGTAGAGCGAACCGTCCTCCAGGTCGCCGAAGTCGAACACCTGGATGGTGTTGGGGTGCGACAGCTTCGACACCACCCGCGCTTCGTGCTGGAAGCGGGCCTTGGCCTGGCGGTCGAGCGAGTACTCGGGCCGCAGCACCTTCAGGGCCAGCACCTTGCCCATGCGGACGTGCTCGACCTTGAACACCGCGCCCATGCCGCCTTCGCCGAGCTTCTCGAGCAGCTTGTACCGCCCGTCGATGACTTTGCCGGCCCAGGGCCCCGAGTAGGTGTCGGCAGTGGCGGACAGGCCCCGCACGTCGGCGCCGCAGCCAGGGCAGAAGTTCTGCGCGTCGGTCAGGGGCCGAGCGCACTTGGGACAGGTCGGCGAATCCACGGTTGGTGTCGAAACGGTAGCCCACCCGCTCGGCCGTTGGGAAACCGTGGCCGCCGTGGTATTCGCGGCGCCGTGCTCGTCTCGCTGGTGATGCCCGTCTACAACGAGGTCGCCACCCTGCCGGAAATCCTCCGGCGCGTGGTGGCGGTCGACTTCCCCAAGGAAGTCGTCATCGTCGACGACGCCTCGACCGACGGCGGCCGCGAGCTGTTGCAGAAGCTGGCGGTCGAACAGCTCGACGCGCTCGACGGCGCGAAGCCGAAGAACCGCAACGAGCTTCGGGTGTTCCTCCAGCCCCACAACCAGGGAAAAGGGGCGGCGTTGCGGCGCGGGTTCGCCGAGGCGCGCGGCGACATCGTCGTCATCCAGGACGCCGACCTGGAGTACGACCCGCGCGACTTGCCCCGGGTGCTGCAGCCCATCCTCGACGACCAGGCCGACGTCGTCTTCGGCAGCCGGTTCACCGGCAACACGCGCCGCGTCTTGTACTACTGGCACGCGGTGATGAACCGGGCGCTCACCACCTTCTCGAACATGACCAGCGGGCTCAACCTCACCGACATGGAGACCTGCTACAAGGCCTTCCGAGCCGAGGTGCTGCGCTCGTTCACGGTCGAAGAAGACCGCTTCGGCATCGAGCCCGAGCTGACCGCGAAGGTGGCGCGCGGCGGCTTCCGGGTGTTCGAGGTGCCCATCAGCTACTTCGGCCGCACCTACGAAGAGGGCAAGAAGATCGGCTGGAAAGATGGCGTGCGCGCTGTCTACGCCATCGCCAAGTACGCGGTGAAGCGCTGAGCCTGCCTAACCAGGCAATTTGACTG
>JAHFDQ010000244.1:0-3522 GCA_023248915.1 Archangiaceae bacterium
GGAGTCCGTCCTCGCCGGCCTGTTGGCGGTGGACAAGCGGCAGGGCTACCGCGGCGCCCTGATGCAGCTCACCAAGGCCGACGAACGCGCCGCCTTCATCGAGAAGTCGAAGAAGGTGATGGGAGACGAACCGATCGAGCCCGGCAAGTTCTACGTCGGCCTGGTCACCGCCATCGACGCGGAAGACACCGCCGCCGACATCCGGGTCGGCAAGCTGACGGGGAAGCTGCCGCTGCTCGGCATGCGGTGGGCGCGCGCGCTGAACGCCGAGGGGTACTACCCGTCGGTGGTCATCAACAGGGTGTCGGCCGCGCTCAAGGTGGGCGACGTCGTGGTGGTGCGCGCGGTTGCCGACAAGAAAGACCTGTACGACGACAAAGAACAATACAAGGCCGAAGCCGAGAAGGCCGTACCCGAGAAGGCGACGCTGTTCCGGCTCGAGCAGCTGCCCGAGCTCCAGAGCGCGGTCGTTTCCATCGACCCGTACCGCCAGTACCTGGTGGCGATGGTGGGCGGCTACGACTTCGACGCCAACGAGTACAATCGGGCGTTCCAGGCCTGCCGGCAGCCGGGGTCGGGCTACAAGCCGGTCGTCTACTCGGCGGCCCTCGAGCTTCTGAAGTGGACGCCGGCGACGATGATCGTCGACAGCCCCATCGTCTACGACGACCCCGAGAACCAGAACCGCTGGAAACCGGCGAACTACAGCGAAGAATTCGTCGGCGAAGTGCTGCTGCGAACGGCGCTGGTCAACTCGATGAACATCCCCGCGGTGAAGACTTTCATCGCGGTGGGCATCAAGAACATGAAGGCCTGGGCGAAGACGCTGGGCCTGAACACGCCGATGAACGAGGACTTCTCGTCGGCGCTCGGGTCGTCGTGCGTATACCCGTACGAGCTGGCCCAGGTCTACGCGATGTTCGACCGAGGCGGGGTGAAGCGGCCCACCTACTTCGTGCGGAAGATCGAAGACCGCTTCGGCCGCACACTCGAAGACCACACCTCGTTCGACGACCCCTGGACAGACCTGCAAGACCGGGTGGCCGCCGGCTATGCGCGCCTGTACGAGCCCGGCGAGCAGGTGGTGACTCCCGAGACCTCGGCCATCATGGTCGACCTGATGCGGGGCGTGGTGAAGGAAGGCACCGGGGTGGCGGCGCAGAAGCTGGGTAAGCCGGCGGCGGGCAAGACGGGCACCACCAACGACTCGTTCGATGCCTGGTTCAACGGCTTTACCCGCGATCTCGTGGCCACCGCCTGGGTGGGGTACGACCTGAACCCCCACCCGCTCGGACGGTACGAGACCGGAGGTCGCGCCGCCCTGCCCATCTGGCTCGGCTACATGAAGCGCGCGCTCGACGGGCGAGACCAGCCCGAGTTCGAACCCTCGCCGTCGCTGGGCATGGTGAGGCTGCGCATCGACAACCGGACAGGCCGACTGGCCTCGAGCGGCACCAAGAGCTGGGCCGACATGCTCTTCAAGAACGGCACCGAGCCGAAGGACAAAGAACCCGAGAAGGGCCAGGCCGACCCCGGCCGCTTCATGATGGAACCGTAGGGCCCGCCGGCTACAAGAACCGCCTAGCCAGCGTTCCGTACAGGCCCTGCGGTACCACCTTCAACGTCCTCGCCGCCATCGCGAGCTGCCACGGAAACGCGAGCTCGGAGTCCTGCCGTTCGATGGCTTCGCCCATCAGGGCGACCGCGTCCGCACAGTCCATCAGGAACGGCATCGGGTGCTTCACCTTGGCGGTGAGGTCGGTCTTCACGAAGCCGGGGTAGATCGCGGTCACCTTGATGCCGACCTTCTTGACGTCGAGCCGAATCGACTCGAGAAACGTAGCCAGGAACGCCTTTGAGGCGCAGTAGGCCGCGGACCGCGGCAGGCCCCGGAAGGCTGCCAGGGACGATACCCCGACGAGGTGGCCGCGCTTCCGGGCGACCATGCCGGGCAGGGCGGCGCACAGGGTCGCTGCCGCTCCTCGCACGTTCACGTCGATGATGCGCTCGACAGTCGGCCAGTCGATGTGCCGGCCCGTGGT
This sequence comes from Archangiaceae bacterium, assembly GCA_023248915.1. Classification (GTDB taxonomy): domain Bacteria; phylum Myxococcota; class Myxococcia; order Myxococcales; family Myxococcaceae; genus JAHFDQ01. The sequence continues at coordinate 2,043 of JAHFDQ010000244.1, forward strand.
GTCCCCACCGACCCCGGCGTTGGCGACGACGAGATCGAGCCCGCCGCATTCCTCATCGAGCTTGCGAAGAGTCGTTACAGTTTCGTCGGAATTCGAGACGTCGAGGACGAGTGGCTCGACGTTTCCCTGCGTCTCTTCGCGAAGTGCTTCTAATAGTTCGGCGCGTCGGGCCGCGGCGTAAACCTTGACTCCTCGGGCCGCGAGCCAGGCGGCGAGCCCCTTTCCGAGGCCGGTCGAGGCTCCTGTGACCAGTGCGGTTTTGTATTCCATTACCGAATTCTCCTAATATGCGCGCCGGCAGGAAACACTTCGGGCTGGCATCCGACAATGTAGGCGCAACACCGACCCGGTTCTTGGGTCGTCACCTTATACAGAATGCGGGGAATTCAATGGGCCAGATCACGGATCTCGCGAGGACGATGTTTCGCGGCAACATTGGCACTAGAGACGCCAAGAAGCTCATTGACACCGCGAAGGTTGACGGCGTCACCGACGCCGAGAAGGCTGAGCTTCGGAGCCTGCTGACACTCCCCGAGTTCGCCGACAAGTTCACCGCAAAGGGCCGCCAGACGCTCGAGTCGTTTCTCTCGGGTTCGCAGCCGACTCCGACTCCGACGCCGACGCCGACTCCCACGCCCGGTCCCGGCCCCGCGCCGTCGACGCCGAAGACGGTTCGCGAGCTGTTGCCGAAGCTCGACGACGTCACAGACCCCAAGCAGCTCCCCGACCGGTTCCGTGCCGACTACGCGCGGGTGACCAACGACCTGGTGGGCAACCCGGCGCTCAGCGAAAGCGACAAGGCCAACCGCACCTTCGAGTTCTTTCAGGCCTACAACGCCAAGTTCCAGTCGTTGATGGGGTACGGCGCGTCGGAAGAGAAGAAGATGGCGATCGCCAAGCAGTTCGGCGACGTCCTGAAGACGGTGGGCTTCGGCGCAATGGTGAACGCCGACAAGGACAAGGACGGTGTCACCGCCGCGGTCGAGATGCTGCTCGGTGACGACCCCGAGGCGTACACCGTGCGCGCGGACCACCAGCCCTGGACGACCACCTACTGGCCCCTGGCCGGCAACGGCCCTGACGACGAGGGGTCGCCCTCGTCGAACCTCTGGGCGAAGGGCGGCTCGCTCGACAAGTTCGACAGCTTGCTGAAGGCGCGCGGCAAGGCCACAGGCGCCCTCGCGATGGAGCGCCAGTCGAACCTGAGCTGGATGCTGAACGACTCGAACATCATGAAGGGCAACACGCGGCCGGCCGACGCCGAGAAGGCCGGGCACCGCATTCCCTCGTCGACGCTGTCCGAGAAGGACGCCGAACGCACCACCGGGCTGGACTTCAACGGCAACGGCAAGCTCGACGCGGACGTCGAGTGGGACTTCCTCGACCACTACGGCAACTTCGGCACCGACGGCAAGAAGGACGGCACCCAGTCGGTCGGCTGGTGGGGGTCGTGCGACAAGGTCGCGCTCGCCGGCAACCT
>JAHFDQ010000244.1:3532-8632 GCA_023248915.1 Archangiaceae bacterium
CCCAACAACAAGTGGGCTGGAAACCGCTACGACGCCCAGGACGATTCGATTCGCCTGAAGAACGGCACCACCATCAGCGGTCGCATCGACACCCCGGTCGAGATGTACCAGGACGGCATGCGCCGGGGCCGCGAGGACTTCATCGAGCTGACCAAGAACTTCCCCGACGAGGTGAAGATCACGACCCGCACCGGCGAGACGAAGACGATCAAGGGAACGGAAATCTCGACCATCGCGCGCGAGGACAAGCGCGACGACCCCGGGCTGTTCCACACCACCATCCGTGACTGGCTGAAGACCGGCATGCCCGCGGTCATGGACAAGGACTCGGGCGAGCACGTCTGGAACTACAACTTCTGGAAGGTCCAGGACAAAGAGACCGGCACGAAGCCGGCCTGGGCTCCCGACAAGCTGATGGGGTTCAACGGCGCCGCGGGTGACGGGAAGATCACCTACGTCGACCGCGAGGTGACGCTGGGCGGCGGCGGAGGCAGCCAGCAGTACCAGTACTGGCTCGAAGAGAAGAACGGCAAGATCGTCAACAGTGGGTGGGCGGCCAGCTCGGGCAACCCCGACTTCCTCTGGGGCCCTGCCCAGGCGGCCACCTTCACCGGCACCAACGAGCGGAACCCGTTCGTCGACCCCGCGCTGGTGAAGGAGATCTACCTGAAGTCGATCGAGGAATAGCCTTCAGGTCAGGGCGGGCTGCGCCGAGGCACGAAGGCCGTGCTCGCGTAGTGCGAGCGGGTGGTGAACAAGCCGATGGTCCGCAAGGCCGGCAGGTACAAGCGCGTCAGTTGGAACCCGGTGTGAGCGGGATTTCCGGCGGCGCCGACGCCCGTCCGGCCGGCCGCCGGACCGTTCACTGCGCCGACGCCCTCGAGTGGCTGGCGGCAGAAGGCGTACTGTCCGGGGCGTCGGTGGTCACGTCGCTGCCCGACATGTCGGAACTGCCGGCGCTCTCGTTCGAGGGCTGGAAGGCCTGGTTCGTCGCCGCGGCCCGGCGGGTGCTGGCCGCTTGCCCCGAAGACGGGGTCGCGGTGTTCCTCCAGACCGACGTGAAGAAGTCGGGCACCTGGGTGGACAAGGGCTATCTGGTGCAGCGTGCGGCGGACGAAGAGGGCCACGCGCTGCTGTGGCACAAGATCGTCTGTCGTAAGCCTCCGGGCACCGTCACCTGGGGCCGACCGTCGTACTCGCACCTGCAGTGTTTCTCGCGGGGCGTCCGGGCCGACCTCGCGCGCTGCACCGCGGACGTGCTGCCCTCGGCCGGCGAGATGACCTGGAGCAAGGCGATGGGCGTCGAGGCGTGCCGGCTGGCCTGCCGCTTCGTGCTCGACGAGACGCGAACCCGGACGGTGGTCGACCCGTTCTGCGGGAGAGGCACGGTGCTCGCCGTGGCCAACGCGATGGGGCTCGACGCGGTGGGGGTCGAGATCGCGAAGAAGCGGGCGCGGCAGGCGCGGGCGCTCACGGTGCGGCTGTAGGTTCGACCGAGTGGGCCGAGACCCACGCGAGGTTCGCTCAGGTCGATCGCCGGGTTGCCGCGTCGGTCGAGCGTCCCAACCCTCTCTGGTCGAGCGTCCGGACCGCGCAGAGATCGAGCGGAGTCGAGCCGCCCCGCCGGGCCCGGGGTGAACGGAACTCGTCACGCGTGCTGCGGGTGCACCGGTTCTGGAGGAATGACCGGCCGAAGCGGAAGTTGCTCGGGGGGCAAGCGGTCGAGGACCGCGGAGATCTGCCGCGCGAACTGGGCAATCTCGGGCTGTACGTCATTCCGTTGTACCCGCCAGTCGTCCAGGTCGAGCATGGCCACGGGCGGAGTGCCCGCGACGTGGCCCATCTCCTCCAGGGCCCGGCCTGGGGAGGGGCTCGCGTGGGTGACGACGAACGCCAGGCGATGGAAGCGGTCGCGGTTTCGCGTGAGGTAGGACCGCGCGGGCGACGACAGCGTGCCCGCCCACTCCGGCGTCGCGACCACCACCAGGTCATAGTCGGCAGGGCTTTTCCGGGGCTCGACGATGTTGGGAATTCGCCGCAGCAGGGCCTCCAGACCGGACCGCACGTAGCCGATTGGGCCCGTCCGCGGGCGCAGGTCGATGATCTCCTCGAGGTCGCAGTTGAGCTCTCGCTGCAGGCGCTCGGCGACGGTTCGGGTGCAACCAGTTCGGGAGTAGTAGGCGACGAGTATCTTCGGGGCGTGCATGGCTTTCCCCTTTCCAGTGTAGGGAAAGCATGGGCGGCTCGCTCCGCAAGGGCTCGAGCAGAACTACCCGGTCGGGCCGCCGACTCGTCGGCCGCTCGGGTGCCTCGGCGCTCCCGGCATCAGTGCACGGGCCAACGCTCGGAGGGTGGCCGGCCCCTCGGCCACGCGTGCTTCGACTAACGGGCCAGCGCTCCACCACCCAGCATCCAGCGTGCGGCGGCGAGGCCCGGGGCCAGTGCGGCGCGGGCGCGGTCGGCCTGGGCCGATACGGCAGCCTCGAACCGGCCCCGCGTGCGGGTGGCGAGCGAGACGGGAGCTTGCCGATACGGCGTCCACTGGGTCGGCGGCTGGCGCGCGCTGCCCACCGTGGCCAGGCGGACGGCCTCGGCAAACGCCGTCGCGCGGACCGCCAGCGTCTTCGCCTGTGCCACGGCATCCATCGGGCCGAGCAGGCGGACCAATTCGCCCTCGGTCGCCCGAGCGCGCTCGCGAGCCGCCTTCGTCGGCGCGTGGCGGGCGATGACGGCCAGAGACGGCCGGTGCTCGCGCAGCCGCTGCTCGAGCAGCCCCCGGCGCCCCACCAGGTAGGGTTCGGTGGCGTCGGCCAGGTTCTGGTAGCCGCGCAGGTAGGTCTCGACCATGCGCAGCATTGACGGCCCGTTCGTCAGGTAGTCCCGGCGGAACGCCGCGCGCAGCACGGTCTCGGTCTCGGCGGCGGTGAAGCCCGGGTGGTCGAACCAGACCTGCTTCTGGCCGTGCCACTCTTCATAGGGCACGTCCTTCCGCAGCTTCCCGGACGCCTCGACCCGCTGGTACAGCGCGGTGCCCGGCAGGGGCCCCAGCTGCATGAATTGCACGAAGTCGGCCTCGAGCCCGATCAGGTAGTCGATGTCCTCGTCGATGTTCTCTTTCGTGTGGTGGTCGAGGAACAAGATACCGCTCGCCAACACGCACGCGCCGCGCGACCGCAGCCCCTGCACCAGCGCGCGCAGGTCGGCCCCCTTGTTCTTGGCGTAGACGTGGCGCTTCGACTCGACGCCTATCCACAGGAAGAAGATGCCCAGGCGCGACAGCACGTCGAGGCCGTACTGCGCGATGGACTCCGCCGAGCTGAACAGTCCGAAGCTCCACTGCTTGCCGTTCGCTTCCATCAGCGACAGGAGTTCGACAGTGCGCTCGCGGTGCTTTAGGAAGTTTTCGTCCAGGACGAAGAACTCGGTCGCGCCGAGGTTCTTCTCGAGATCGCAGAGCACGTCGTACATCTGGCGCCCGGTCTCGAGGAAGGCGGTGTATTTTTTCTGAAAGAAGTGGGTGGTGCAGCAGAAGTCGCAGGCGTTGGGGCAGCCGTTGCCGGGCATGACCATCGCCGAGGTGCCGCTCAGGGGGGCTCCGAGGAAGTGGCGGTTGAAGGCCGAGTAGACGCGGGGGTGGCGGACGGGCTTGTCGACCTGCTCTCCAAGGTACTCGCGCATGAAGGCCACTCCGTCGCCGCGGCAGAGGGCGTCGTGTTCGATCAGCCCTTCGATGTCGGGCACGGTGGTGCCGTGGCCGCCGAGCACGATGCGAGTTCGCGGCGAGAGCTCGCGCACCCGCTTCGCCATGTGCTGGGCCTTGGCGAAGTTGGGGACGATGAACGACAGGCCCACCACGTCGTAGCCCTTCGCCACCTCGCGCTCGAACTCGGCCAGGGAAGGGAAGTCGAGCACCAGGGCCGGTGAGTCGAGGTTCTCGGCTATCAGGTGCAGGCCGGACGACGGGTGGTTCATCCGCAGGCTGAAGATGCCCTGCTCGCGCGTCACCTGGTTGTGGAACAACTCCATCACGTTCTCCTTGCGGCCAAAGGAGTCGTCGACGGCGTAGGGCTTGAAGACCGAGCTGAGCAGGACGCGCATGGGACCTTCCGGGCAGGTTTGGGCATCGTGCCGCCCGCATGTCACCCGATCGTCAGGGCCCCCGTGGGCGAAGAGGCTCGGAAATGCCTTTGCTTCGGGCCCGAAACGGGGTCTGCTCACCCCGCCTTCCAACCCCAACCCAACTCGGGAGACCGACACATGGCCGACGTACAGTCCCCCTCACCCATTCAGTCGTCCGGTTCAGGCGAAAGCAAGCGCATGCTGTGCGGGATTCTCGCCATCTTGCTCCCGTTCGGGGTTCATCGCTTCATGCTCGGCGATGTGAAAGGCGGCATCATTCGTCTTCTCCTGAGCGGATGTGGGATTGGTTCCGTCATCTGCATCATCGAGGGCGTCATCTACCTGACCAAGTCCGACGCCGACTTCCACCAGATGTACGAGGTAGACAAAAAGGGCTGGTTCTAGCTTTCGGTCCAGTCGCAGGAGCGAGACGGGCGAGGCAGCCGAGAGGCCGCCCCGCCCGTTCCTTCTTCCAGCTTGCTGGGCGCACGGCGTGGACAGGCCTGCCGCCGGCGGTGCGCGCCGCGGCACGACGAAGGGGTGCGGGTTCGGGACCGGCTTACGGGTAACACTGCGTCGCCGCGTAGGCGGCATAGGCGTTCACGCAGAACGTCGCGGTCAGGCCGGTGGTGACGAACTCGCAGCAGTTTGGGTTGGCCGTGTCGGTCGCGCAGTCGGCACCGGCGTGGCACAAGCGGGCGGTGGTTACCGCGTTGCACGAGAGCGGAATCACGTCGGTGCAAGCCGAGGTGCACGTGGCCGACACGGCCGCGATGCTGCAGTTCGGAGCCGTTCCGCCATCGACGACGATGGTTCCGCAGCAGACCTGCGAAGCATTCGAGCAGTCCTCGGGCCCATCGCAGGAAATGGGGTCTACCAGGCAGGAAGCCGAGCAAGAGAGCGAGACGCCGCCGTCGGCGGGTTGGGCGCAACAGACCTGGGGTCGATTGCACAGGCTGGATCCGCAGGTGATTCCAGAAC
>JAHFDQ010000670.1 GCA_023248915.1 Archangiaceae bacterium
CCGCCGCCACCGCCGTCGTTTCCGCCTCCGCCGCCGCCCCCGTCGAATTCTCCGCCGCCCCCGCCTCCCCCGCCCCCGGTTCCTCCTCCACCCCCGCCACCACCGTCATCGGTCCGGTTGACGTTGGCCGCGAGGTCGCAGGTTCGGTCCGATCCGCAGAGCTGCCCGGTCGGGCAGTTGTCATCTGAGGTGCAGGGAGCTCCCGTCGCCTTCGGGAAGCAGCCCGGTAGCAAGAAGAGTCCGGCTCCGAGGATTGCGACCCTCAGCAGAAGCCCACTCGACGATGACTTCATCAGGAATCCCCTCTTCAGTCGGCGGACGGCTCCGGGAGCGCCGTGCGCCAAACAGCAGCCGCGTAGACTAAGGCAAAGTCGTTTCGTACTCCAAGCGCGTATGTAGGCTCATCTGCGCGTGCGTAGGCAGGCTCCGTCCTTCCTTGCCAGCCTCCACCGACCCGGATAACGACGCGGCTCCTGGCCGCGCCCGCGGATCTGGCCGGGCCGCGACATCCGCCTCGCCGGGCCGAACTCGGGCGCCCGGTGAGCGCGACACCCTCGGTGTGCTACACCCGCCGCCGTGCAAAAGGTCAACATCACCCTCACGGTCAACGGCGACAGCTACGAGGTGGCGGTTGCTCCCTGGCGGACCCTCGACGAGGTGCTCCGCAACGAGCTTCGGCTCACAGGCACCAAGGTCGGCTGCAAGACCGGCGACTGCGGCGCCTGCACGGTGCTGCTCGACGGCAAGGCCGTCACCAGTTGCCTGACACTCGCGGTCGAGGCACAGGGCCGCGCCATCGTCACCATCGAGGGCCTGGCCCCCAAGGGCGACGAGCTTCACCCCTTGCAGAAGTCCTTCGTCGAGCACGGAGCCGTGCAGTGCGGCTACTGCACTCCGGGGATGATTCTGGCCGCCAAGCACCTGCTCGACCGCGTCCCCTCACCCACCGACGAACAGATTCGCAAAGGGCTGTCGGGCAACCTGTGCCGCTGCACCGGGTACACCAAAATCGTCGAGGCGATCGCCGCGGTCGCGGCCAGCAAGTAGGAGCCCCTCGTGCCTCTGCCCAAGTTCGCCTACCTCGCACCCAAGAGCCTCTCCGAAACCTGCGCCCTCCTCGCCCAGCACGGCCCGAACGCGCGCCTGCTCGCCGGCGGCACCGACCTGCTCCTCAAGCTCTCGCGCGCCGGGCAGTCCCCCCGCTTCCTCGTCGGCCTGCGCAACGTCCCCGGGCTCGACTACGTGCGGTTCGACGCCACCACCGGCCTCTCCATCGGAGCGCTCGGCCTGCTCTCGACCGTGTGCGAGCACGACGACGTGCGCCGCCGGTACCCCGCGCTCGCCGAGGCAGCCCAGGCGACCGCCACCGTGCAGATTCGGAACATGGGCACCGTCGCCGGCAACCTCTGCAACGCGTCGCCCTCGGCCGACACCGCCACTCCGCTGCTCGTGTACGGCGCCGAAGTCGTCCTCCACGGGCCGGCGGGCGACCGCAAGCTGCCCCTCGACCAGTTCTTCCTCGGCCCGGGCCAGACGGCGCTCGGCCCCGGCGAGCTGCTCAGGGAGGTTCGGGTTCCGGTTCCGGCCGCCCGCACCGGCTCGGACTATCAGCGCATCAGCGAGCGCAGCCAGGTGGACATCGCCGCGGTGTGCGCCTCGGGCCTGGTCACCCTCGACGCCGAGGGCCGATGCATTCACGCCCGCCTGGCTCTGGGAGCGGTGGCGCCGACGCCCCGGCGCGTGGACGACGCCGAGCGCGCCCTCGTCGGAGCCGTCATCGACGAGGCCGCCATCGCCCGGGCCGCCGCGCTCGCCAAGGCCGCCTCGCGCCCCATCAGCGACGCGCGCGCCGGAGCCGCCTGGCGCAAGCAGATGGTCGAGGTGCTGGCCGCGCGCGCCATCCGCGCCGCCCTTCGCTCCTCCGGAGGCCGCCCATGACGAAGCCGTCCGACATCCGCGAGCCGGGCGCCGCGCCTTCGCCCGCGCGGCTCGACGCGCCGTCGGCCCCGGGCGGGGGCAAGGCCTCGCACCCGGCCGAGCTGGGCGTGCCCCACCGCGAACCCACCACCCCGGGGGCGTCCCCGCGGCGCTACGTCGGCAGAAGCGTCCCCCGCGCCGACGCCCCCTCGAAGGTGACCGGGCGCGCCCGCTACGCCGGCGACCTGTCGCTGCCGGGCATGCTGCACGGGAAGCTCTTGCGCAGCCCGCTCGCCCACGCGCGCATCAAGCACATCGACGTCTCGCGCGCCCGGGCGCTGCCGGGAGTGAAGGCGGTCATCACCGGCCCTGACACCCCCGGCATCCGTTACGGCAACTGGCGGCTGATGCCCGACACCCAGGACGAGACGCCGCTGGCGATGGACGTGGTGCGCTTCATCGGAGACGAGGTGGCCGCGGTCGCCGCCATCGACGCCGACACCGCCGAGGAAGCCGCCCGGCTGATTCGCGTGGACTACGAAGAGCTGCCGGCGGTCTTCGACGTGGACAGCGCCCTCGCCCCCGGCGCGCCGCTCGTGCACGCGGAAGGCAAGCTGACCTCGAACATCAGCCTCGACCGCAAAATCGACTACGGCGACCTGGACGCCGCCTTCGCCTCGGCCGACTACGTGCGCGAAGACCGCTTCACCGTCCAGCCGGTCTCGCACGCCTACCTGGAACCCTGCGCCTGCCTGTGCGAGGTGGACCTGGAAGGCAGGGTGACGCTCTGGACGTCGACCCAGGCGCCTTACATCGTCCAGTGCCTGCTCGCCTCGACGCTCGGGCTGCGCGAGAACGACGTCAGAGTCATCAAGCCGGCCGTCGGCGGCGGCTTCGGCGGCAAGATGGAATTGCGGCCGTGGGAGTTCTGCGCCGCCTTCCTCGCCCGGCAGACAGGCCGCCCGGTGAGGTTCTCGCTCACCCGCGAAGAAGAGCTCGCTACCGGCCG
>JAHFDQ010000671.1 GCA_023248915.1 Archangiaceae bacterium
GAAGGCCACGGCGTGCCCCGACCCGCCTCCGAGCGCTCGGGTGGAAAGCGCGACCTCGCCGGACGTGAGTGCCACCATCGACGTCACCACCTCACCCGGGAAGTCGAGCAGGCCGGTCGGGGCTGGCAACCCCCCGTCCGGGAGCGCCGGCACGGGCACCTCTTCCATCGAGATGCTCGCGCCCGACAGTCCGACGGTGGCGTAGTAGAGCGTGCTTGGGGTCCCCGCATCGGGATTCAAGCCGCCCTGCGCCGCGAGGGCGGTCACCGGTCCGGCGGTATACAGGCGAGCCACTTCCTTCAACTCGTCTCGGCCCGTGTCGACGATGGAGATTTCCGCTGCGCCGTTGCTCACCGCGTAGAGGTATGGGCCGGCGACTTCGAGCCCGCCCCCCGCCACGGTCTCGTGCGCCGCGTTCTCGACGTCGAAGTAGCGGAGGTCGCGAGCGACGCCTACCGGGCGGTCGAGCACCGGTATCGCCAGCGCCTCGAGCGGGTTGGGAGCCCGAACCCAGGGGTTGGGGCGCCTCGTCAGATCCAGCACCCGAAGCTCGTTGTGCTCGGTCGAAGTGACGAACAGCAGGTTATCTCCGGCGAGCGCGAGGTCGTTGCTTCCGAACAGATTAGCGACGGTGGTGGTGGTGGTGGTCTGCGTGCACGCCGCGCCCACCAGGCAGACCCCGACGACCGTCGTGCGCGGAAGCCACCTCACGGCTTCACCGCCTTGCATGACGAGTCGTTGGGCGTGACGGTGCAGGTCTGGGAAGCTCCCAGGCGCGCGACCAGCCGGACCTGGTCGGGGTGAAGCAGGTCCGGAACGTCCAGCACGGCCACCTGCCCGTCCGAGAAGTTGGTCACGAAGATTCGCGCTCCGGCGCCCTCAGGGTCGACCGCCATCGCATACGGCTGGGCGCCGATGGGACCCAGGTGCGCCACCAGGTCGCCGACGTCCGCGTCGTAGAACTCAATCAGGCCCGACGTCGAGCAGGTGATCGCGACCAGGTCGCCGTGGCCCGGGCGGGAGAGGACCTTCACTTCGTTGGGCCCTTCAGGAAGCGGCACGCCCCGGATGACGCGCAAGGACGGCGTGTCGGTCGTCGCGCCCACTACTTCGAGCACGATGAGCGTGTCCGGAAACCGCCCCACGACGTACAGGTGGCTCTCGTCGGCGGACAGCGCCAGCCCCCGGGCGTCCTGCACGTGGAAGCTTTGCTCGACGGTGAAGGCAGCCGCCAGGTGAGTTTCCCGGTCGACCAGCGTCACCAGGTGGTAGTCGAAGCGCGAGCTGAACCGCCCGGTGAGGTAGGCGTAGCGAGAGCCAATCGCCACGCTGTTAGACGGCCCCGGAATCTCGATGAAGGCCGAGTCGCCGACTACAGGGTTGTCCGCGTCGAGCCCGACCAGGTAGGCGTGCCATTCCTTGCCCGTGCCGCGCGGCGAGTCGACCGCGTTCAGCTCGGTGACGAAAACCCCGCCGTCGGGCGAAATCGCCACCCCGTAGGGCACCTCGGCCCGCGGCAGCCCGGTGAGGCAGGTCAGGGTGGCCCCGTCGAAGTCGAGCACGTTCAGCCGGAAGTCCTCCGCGCGCGAGGGGACGAACAGGCGATCTCCGCCGTTGGGCTGGGCGCAATTCGCCATCTCGCCGGCGAAGCTCTCGACGTGGACGGCGCCTGCCGCTGGAATGGCCAGGACCGGCAGGTCGGCCGGCCCGGACGCAGGGACAGGTTCGCCGAAAGCCGGCAGGCCCTGCTGGGCGAGGTCGACCGCCACCACGGTTCCGAACCCGTACCGCTTGTCGAAGTTCGAGCTGGCGACATACAGCACGCCCCCCGGCGCCGCGGGAGGCGCCGAGTACACCAGCCCGGTCGGAAAGTAGAACCGGTCGGTCGGCGAAGGCGTCGCCACCGACGAGGTGTCGCACGCCGCCAGCGCCGCCAGCGCCAACCAGGGCAGGAAGGGTTTCCTCAAAACCCGCGGCTCCCGCTGAAGCTCCAGGTGAACGGCGCTTCGACCGACCCGTTCTTACCCTTGCCCGTGATGGCGATGCTCAGCGAATTCGAGTTAGACGTCACCTTGCCGTCACCGGTCAGGTCCCAGCTCTGCGAGGCCAAGAGCTTGCTGCACTTGAACCCCCCGATGTGGAACGTGGTCGCGCCGTCCGCCGAGGCCTTCACCTGGCACATCGAGAGGGTGAACGACAGGTCTCCCCCCGTCTGGTTGACGCTGACCACCTGCGAGCCGATTTCTCCCGCTCCGCCGGTGACGATCAGGTTCTGCGAACCCGAGTAGGTGCCCGCTACCTGCGCCGGGGGCGGCCCGCAGGCGGCCAGCCCCATGGCGAGCGCGATCGCCACGCCCGTCTTCATGCCGCCTCTCCCTGAATCTTGCTGAAGTCGGCCACCTGCCCGAACAGCGCGCCGATGTCCTTCAACAGGCGCACCCGGTTCTCACGCAGCGCCCGGTCTTCAGCCATCACCCTCACCGTCTCGAAGAACGCGTCGACCGGCGCCTTCAGCGCGGTGATCTCCTTCAGCGCCTCGGGGTAGTCGTCCCGCAGGATCGCCGCGGCCACCGCCGAAGAGGCCGCCTTCGCGGCGAGGTGCAGCGCGCGCTCGGCCGGTTCGACCAGCTGGGCCGGGTCGACGCCTCCGCCGGCGACGTCCTGCCCCTGCTTCTCGACGATGTTCACCACCCGCTTGAAAGCGACGGCCAGCGGCAGGAAGTCCGGCCGGGGCACCAGCGCCTCGAGCGCGCGAAGCCTCTTTCGCGCCGCGACCAGATCGTCGAACCCGGCCGAGAGCACCGCCTCGACCACGTCCGCTCGGTGGTCGTCGCCCCAGAGCGCCTTCAGGCGCCCGCGGAAGAACTCGAGCACCTGCTCGCGCACCGGCGGATCCGCGGGCTTGCGCTTGACGTCGGAGATCTTC
>JAHFDQ010000245.1 GCA_023248915.1 Archangiaceae bacterium
GTGCCCGAAGCGCGGGGCCGCTCGCCGTGCCCGAAGCGGCTGGCGGGGTGGCCGTGGGTACAGGCGAGAGCGTGGCGCTCTTGGACGGAGAGACGGGCCAGGTCCGCTGGAAGCGTCCGGTCCCTGGCCCACTGGCGTTGGCCGCCGCCGACTCGCGCCTGTTCGCGCTGGGCTCCGCGGGCCGGCTCGTCGCCTTCGAGACGGGAAGGGGAGCACAGGTGTGGACCCGCGAGCTCGGGACAGAAGCCTCGAGCGGGCTGTCCCTCGAGCTGGGCTCGCTCTGGGTGGGGCTCGCCGACGCGTCGCTCGTCCAGCTCGACCCGGCGGACGGCCGCGAGCTGTGGCGCACCAAGCTGCCAGCGCCGATGCGAGCGCAGGTAGCCTCGGCGGGAACGCTGCTCTTGGTGCCGACCTCGGGAAACGAAGGGTGGCTGGTGGCGCTGACGCCGGGACAGTCGAAGCCGGTCTTCTCGCTGCGCCTCGACAGCCCGCTCCGGACGGCTCCCGTCGTGGCGGGCGACGTGGTGACGGTCGGCCCGGCGGACGGAAGGGTGCTGGGCTTCCGACTTCGCGCGCCCAGGTGAATGTCGCACTCCGTTCAGCCCGAGCTTGTCGAGGGCCCGTCGCCTTTCGCTCGGGGTGAACGGAACTGGCAGCGGGGCTACTCGAGTTCGGGAACCAGGACTTCCACCCGGGAGGCCCCGGGATTGGCGACGTCAGGCGGGGTTTCCCCGTTGGTGCCGCCACCAGCGAGAAGCACGCTCCCGTCGCCGAGGCCCACCAGACCCGGTTGACCGCGAAGCACGGAGCTTCGCCCGGCCGCGCGATAGCTGCCGGCGTAGGTGGCGCTGAGCGGGCCCAGCACCTGATTCGGAGTCGGGCTGAACCAGGCGGCGATGGGGTTGGCCGCGCCGGCCGGCTCTCCTCCCACCAGCAGCAGATCGTTTCCGACGTTCAAGAGGGCAGGACGTTCGGCGCGCAGGTCGGTCGGCGGAGCGGCCAGGTCGACGAAGCCGCCGACCAGCACTCCCAGCTCGAGCCGGAACACTTCCGGATTCGGGGCGCCGCCCCCAAAAATCACCACGGTGTCATCGGCCAGCCGAGCGACGCTCGGGCTCACCCGGGGGCCGCGCATCGACTTGCGGGCCTGGGCGAAGGCGCCGCCGTCGGTGGCCTGAGACCCCTGCCCGGGCGTGTACACCTCGGCCGTCGCCAGTGGGCCGGCCGCACCCTCGCCCCCCGCCACCAGAATCTGGCCGGTGGCCAGCGTCACCGCCACGGGTGACGAGCGGGCCTCGAGGAGCGGAGGCTGCACAGCGATGGCGCCCGAGGTCGCGTCCACGCGGTACACCTGGGCCGACGGGGCGGTCGCGGTGTGGCCGCCGAGCACCAGGACGGTCGAGGCGTCCACCCGGACCGTCGCGGCCCCGTAGAGCGCCACCGGCAGCGCGGCCAAGAGCGCCGTCGCTCCGTCCGGACGGGTGAGGTAGAGCGCGGCGTCGGCGGCCCCGCCTTCCAGCCGACCCAGCCCGTGAAGTACCGAACCGTCGCCGAGCGCGATCGCGATGGCGTCCCGCCGCGGCGGGGGCGCCACGCCCGACAGGCAGCCCTCGGGCTCGCCGCAGAGGCGCGCTTGGCCCAAGTCGTAGAGCAGCAGCGAGGGCGACGCGAGGCTGGGCCCCGCCACCGCGCCCTGGAAGCCGCCGACCAGCAAGGCCCCGCGCTCGCCCAGGACCGCCAGGGCGACGGCCATGCGCGGGCCGGCGACGTCAGGCCCGACCGCGGTGAACGCCCCCACCGGCCCCATGAACGCCGGCACCTCGGCCGGCGAGTCCACAGACACCTTCACCGTCACGGTCCGCCCGGCCGAGAACAGCCTGCCGTCCGCGCGCAGCGCTCGAAGCAGCATGCGGCCCTCGGCGGGAGGCGGCACCGCCAGCCTGAGCTGCACCTGCCGGTCGGCGCCGATGGGCGCCGACTGCGTGATGGCCTGCGCGGCGGTTTCCCAGCGCGCTTCCAGCGAAGCGACTTGCGTCGCCTCGTCGGCGCCGGGCGCGTCGAAGGGGTCGGCGTCGCCGCGCAAGAGGTGCAGCGTCAGGGCCGCGTCCTTGGCGGGGGGCCCGCAGGCGGCGAGGGCCAGCAGCGCGGCGGCGAAGGGCGCGCGGCTCATTGAGGCAGCTCTACGGTGACGGCCAGCCCCGGCTTGCGCTCGGGGGGCCGCGTCAACAGGTAGGTGCCGGTGCCGGCGGCGACGGCGCCCCCGGCGACCACCCAAATCCACGGGCGCTTCCAGAGCGGCGTCGGCGCGGGCGCGACCACCACCGGCGCCGGTGGGACCGAGGGCAGGGCCGCGGCCGGAACAGGCGGCGGCGGGGCGAGGCCCAGGTAGTGCTTCGCGAAGTCGAGCGGCTTCGTGGGCGCGGTCGGCAGCGCTCGTGGAACCGCGCCGTCGGGCGTGGACGCGACCAGCGCCTGAGCCAGGCGGCCGAGCGCCGGAGCCGCGTCGAACAGGTCTTGAGCCATCGTCGTGAACGCCCGGGTGGCGTGCCGGTTCGAGTCGACCAGCGCGGCGGACACCACGTATCGGTCGCCGTCCGGGGCGACGGCCAGCAGCACGACGGCGTCGGCCTCGGCCTCGACCGCCAGCTTCGCGGCCAGGTCGACCACCTGCGTTCCCGCGCCCTCGGCCATCGCCTCGTGAAGCTGGTCACCCAGGCGCTCGAGCGGCCGCTCCACCAGCGTCACCGCCAGGTCTGCCCCGGCCGGCGTCACCCGCACCCAGGCGCTGGCCGTGCGGTAGCCGTCCTTCGACACCCTGACCAGGTGCGCGCCGGCCGTCAGGCCCTCGACGGTCGCGGGCGTCTCGCCGACGGCCTTGCCGTCCAATTCGAGGTGCGCGAAGGCCGGAGCGGTGGAAACGGTGAGCGCGCCCCGCGGCCGGGCCGCGAGCGGCTGCCTGAGGCTCTCGACGGCGGCCAGCGCCGTGGGGGGGTACTCGGCGTCCGAGAGCTTCAAGTCGGGGCGGAGCGTCAGCGCCGCCTCGAAGTGGGCGTTGCCCTCGGCCCGCTTGCCCAACTGGTGCAGCGCCATCGCCGCGTAAGCGTGGGCGGCCACCAGGCGCGCCACGTCGGACACGTCCTCGGGGTGGGCGGCGTAGTGCGCCAGCGCCGCCTCGGCGCTCTCGAGCGCGGGCTGAAACTTGAGGTCGAAGTACTGGCCGCGCGCCAGGTCTACCCGCTGGGCCGCGGGGTCGACCTTGGGGCCGGGAGGTTCGAAGCCGGCGCGGCGCAGCGACCCCGACACCAATTCGGTCGCCTTCATCACCACCGACGGGCCGGGCAGAGGGGCGCCGATGCCGACGGCCGGGAGCACCACGACTTTGCTGCCGCTCGCGGGAGCCGCCGCCAGCGACGCTGCGGCCAGGAGGCCGAGGAGGCGGGCCATCGGCTGACTATAGTACCGGCCCCGCGAGGCGTCGATTAGACTCCGCGGCGCTCAGATGACTTCAGGTCTCAATTCCGACAACAGCCGCTTCGGCAAGTACGAGCTGCGCCAGTTCGTCGCCGAGGGCGGCATGGCGGAGATCTACCTCGCCGAACAGACGGGGACGGCCGAGTTCTCGAAGCTGGTCGCCATCAAGCGGATGCTGCCCCAGCTCTGCCGCGAACCGCAGTTCGTCGCGATGTTCCTCGACGAGGCGCGAATCGCTTCGCGTTTGTCGCACCCCAACGTGGTGCAGGTGTTCGACTTCGGCGAGATCGACGGGCGGTATTACCTCGCGATGGAGTACCTGGCGGGCGAGAGCCTGTCGTCGCTGATGCGTCACACCTACGGCGAGGACGTCAAGCTCGACCTGTCGGTGGCTCTGCAGATCATGATCGGCGTGTGCGACGGCCTGCACCACGCGCACGAGTATTCCCAGGACGGCAAGCCGATGAACCTGGTCCACCGGGACGTCTCACCGTCCAACGTGGTGGTGACATACCAGGGCGGCATCAAGGTGCTGGACTTCGGCATCGCCCGGGCGGCCGAGCGCAAGCAAGAGCGCACCCAGACGGGGGTGATTAAAGGCAAGTTCCCCTACTGCTCGCCCGAACAATTCAAGGCGCTCGAGCTCGACCGGCGCTCGGACATCTTCTCGATGGGCGTCGTCTTCCACGAGCTGGTCACCGGCAAGCGCCTGTTCAAGCGCGATTCCGACGCGCAGACCTGCATGGCGGTGATGACCGAGAACCCGGCTCCGCCCACCAGCCTGCGCGAAGGCCTGCCGCCTGAGCTCGACCGGGTGCTCGCCCGCGCGCTCGAGAAAGACCGCGACAAGCGCTACTCGACCGCCCTCGAATTGCGGCGCGACCTCGAGCGGCTGGTGTCGGGGCCGACGCTGCGCATCGACGAGTACATGCTGCGGATTTTCGGGCAGGCCCGGCAGTCCGAGTCCATCAACCCGGTCTCGTCCTTCACCCGCACCCCCACGGTGCTCTCGACCGGCCAGCAGAGCTACCGCGAACCCCTGAGCGGCGAGGCCGCCACCGCCGTGGCGCGGCCGGGGTACGGCGCGGCCGCCGGACTGTCCGCTGCCGCGCCGCCGCCTCCCCCACCCGACCTCACCGGGGCGGGCCCGGTTTCCACGGGACAGGCGGCGGCACCGCCAGCCGAGTCACCGAGGCACTGGCGCCTGGGTTACGCGGTGGCCGGCGTTCTCACTCTGGCCTGTCTCATCGTGGCCGGCCTGCTGGTGACCCAACGACAGGCGCCACCGGTCGCCCTTCCGCCGCTTCCCTCGGTCCCGGTTCCCGCGCCGGTCGCGGCCCGCGCCACGCTGCAGCTCGACACCCTGCCCCGGGGCGCGGTGATCGAGATCGGCGGAATCAAGGCGCCGGGAGTCTCGCCGGTGCGGGTCGAGGGGCTCGCACCCGGCCAGTCGGTGGTGTCGGCGGTCCTGGCCGGGTACCGGCCCCATTCCCAGGTCGTCGAGTTGGTCGCCGGCGATGTCAAGAGCGTCGTCCTGACGCTGGCGCCGCTGCCGGCAAGCCTGGAAGTCGCCGCGCCCCCCGGAGCGCACCTCGCGGTCGACGGAGCCAAGCTGGGCGAGGCGAGGTCCGCCGAGCTCGAGCCGGGCCGGCACCGGGTCGAGGTCGAATTGGTCGGGTTTCAGACCTTCCTCACCGAGGTGGACCTCGCGTCGGGAGAGAAGCGCCGCCTGGAAGCCACGCTGGTCGCCTCCAAGAAGCGCGAACCGGGGCTGCTCGACATCGCCTGCGCGCCCTGGTGCCGAGTATTGCTGGACGGCAGGGACGTCGGGCAACCGGCGCCCTTCGTCGGCCTCAAGGTTCCTTCCGGCAAGCACCAGCTCAGGATGGAACACCCGCCGACGGGCTCGAGCCGGGAAGTCGAGATCTTCATCAAGCCCGGCGCGACCGTGCGCGAGACGGCTTCGTTTCGCCAATAACCACAAGGTCGCCGTACCTCGGCCCGGCTCGCACATTGGGCGCCGAGGTCGCCTCTCAGAATGCGTTCTTCGCGTTCGACTTCCGCTGGTGCGGGGCGTCTAATTCGATCCATGGGGGTTTCCGCTTCACTCGCGCGAGCGACGAAGTTGGCAGGCGCCCTGCTGGTGGTGTCGGCTCTCGCCGCCGCCGTTGCCGGTTGCCGGAAAGACGTCGCCGCCGAGTTGCGCTGCCAGGCGACCGCCGACTGCCCGGCCCTGCAGCACTGCGAGAGCGGGCTCTGTACCCAGGACCTAACGCCCAGCAACCTCGGACGCCCGGTCGTCTCGGGGACGCCCCTCGACGGCCAGACGCTCGCGACCGACGACGGAACCTGGGAAGGGACCGCCCCCTTTACGTTCGAGTACCAGTGGCTCCGCTGCGACGGCAACGGCAACGGCTGCGCCGAGATCGCCGGAGCGACCGGCACCGCCTATTCGGTCTTGCCCGAGGACGTCGGCGCGCGGCTGAGCAGTCGGGTGCGTGCCAGCAACGGCGTGGGCGCTTCCGAGGCGACCAGCGAGGCAAGCGAAGTCGTCGCCGGCGTGCCCCCCACGAACGTGGCGCTTCCGGTGCTCTCCGGTTCGGCGACGCTCGGGCTGACCCTGACGGCGTCCCAGGGCACCTGGACCGGAACCCCGCCCATCACCTTCAGCACCCAGTGGCAGCGCTGCGATGCCGCGGGGGCTACGTGCGCGGACGTTGCCGGGGCGGTGGGTTCGGGCTTCACGCTGACGGCCGCCGAGGCGGGTTCCACCTTGCGTGCCGTGGTGACGGCGACGAACGTCTCGGGCCAGGCGTCGGCGACGACCGGGCCTTCCGATGCGGTGGGCGCGATGGCGGCTCCGCGCAACCTCGGGCCACCTGCCATCGCCGGCACGCCCACCGATGGCCAGTCGATGACCGCGGTGGCCGGCCAGTGGGAAGCCGCGTCGCCGGTCGGCTTCGCGTTCCAATGGAGCCGCTGCGACGCGTCGGGCGCCGCCTGCCTCGACTTGCCGTCGGCGGTGGCGGCCACCTTCGCCCTGGGTCCCGCCGATGTCGGTTCGACGCTGAGGGTTTCCGAGACGGCGACGAACCCGGCGGGAACGGCGACCGCGGTGAGCGCCGCGACGGCGGTGGTAGCCGCCGCCCCGCCGGAGAACGTCGCCCTGCCCGAAGTCACCGGGACCGCGGTGGACGGACAGGCCCTGGCGACGAGCGACGGGGCGTGGGCGGGCACCGCGCCGCTGACCTTCGCCTACCAGTGGCGCCGGTGCGACGCGGCGGGGGCTGGGTGCATGGACGTCACCGGAGCCTCGGCGCCCAGCTACGGCCCCTCGGCGTCCGACGTGGGCATGACGCTTCGCGCGGTGGTGACGGCGACGAACACGGCGGGTTCTACCCCGGCGATAAGCTCTCAGACGGCCGTCATC
The DNA here is from genome assembly GCA_023248915.1 of Archangiaceae bacterium. Classification (GTDB taxonomy): domain Bacteria; phylum Myxococcota; class Myxococcia; order Myxococcales; family Myxococcaceae; genus JAHFDQ01. Next base: position 6,902 of record JAHFDQ010000245.1, read on the forward strand.
GGCGCAACGCCTCCCGTCAACACCGGCCTGCCCACCATCGCCGGCGCGGCCGTGCACTGGCAGGTGCTGGCGGCGGGGAACGGGACCTGGACGGGAACGCCCGTCATCTCTCACGCCCACCAGTGGCAGCGGTGCGACGCGGCGGGCGCCAACTGCGCCGACATCGGCGGAGCCGCCGCCTCGGCCTACACGCTGGCGGACGCCGACGTGGGGCAGACGGTGCGGGTCAAGGTGACCGCGTCGAACTCCGCGGGCCTCGCGGTCGCGGCCAGCCTGCCGACGGCCGCGGTGGGCGCGGCGACGCCGGTGAACCCGTCGCCCCCCGTCATCACGGGGACGACGGTGGACGGGCAGACCTTGACGGCTGGAAACGGCACCTGGCTGGGCACCGCGCCCATCGCCTACGCCTACCAGTGGCGGCGTTGCGACGCCGCTGGAACGGGCTGCTCGGACGTCGCCGGCGCCACCGGTTCCAGCCACCTCTTGTCAGAGGCCGACGTCGGGACTTCCTTGCGCGTCGTGGTGACCGCGACGAACGCCGGAGGCTCGGCTTCGGGAACGAGCGGCCCGACTCCGCTGGTGGCCGCGGCGCCGCCGGCGAACACCGCCTTGCCGGGCATCACCGGTGTCACCACCGACGGGCAGGCGCTGACAGCGACCGCAGGCGCCTGGGGAGGCACGGCGCCACTGTCCTTTACTCGACAATGGCGGCGCTGCGACGCCGTGGGCGCGGCCTGCGTCGACCTGCCCTCGGCGACGGCCGCGACCTATGCGCTGACGGCGGCCGAGGTGGGCAGAACCGTCCGGGTGATGGTGACGGCGTCCAACGCCGCCGGGTCCGCCTCCGCCACCAGCTTGCCGACCGCGGTCGTCGGCGCGGCTCTACCGGTGAACGCGGGGGGGCCCTTCATCTTGGGGACGGCGGCCGACGGCCATGTGCTGGCGGCGCAGAATGGCACCTGGCTGGGCACCGCGCCGTTCGGCTTCACCTACCAGTGGAGCCGGTGCGACGCGTCCGGGGGCGCCTGCGTGGACGTGGGAGGTTCGACGGCCGCGACCTACGCGCTGGCCGCCGCCGACGTGGGCCAGACGGTGCGGGTGCAGGTGACGGCGTCGAACGCGGGAGGTTCTGCGTCCGCGACCAGCGCCCAGACCGCGGTAGTGGTGGCGACCGCGGTGGGTCCGGTCAACACGGCCCTGCCCACCGTCAGCGGGGTGGCCGCCGAGGGACAGCCGCTGACCGTCAGCGACGGGGCGTGGACGGGCACTCCGGTCATCGCGTTCGCCTACCAGTGGCGAAGGTGCGACTCCGCGGGCGCCGCCTGCGCGGACATCGGCGGCGCGGGGGCGGCCAGTTACACGGTCTCGGCGGCCGACGTGGGGGCCACGCTGAGCGCGGTGGTGACGGCCACGAACGCGGCGGGCGCGGCGTCGGCCACGTCCGGTCAGACCGCCGTCGCGGGAACGGCCCTTCCCGTCGGTGTCGGCACGCCCCCCGTCACCGGAACGGCGACCGACTGCACCTGGGCGCTGAATGATCACCCCTGGTCGGCGCGCTGGCTCTACTGCATGGCATTGATGGGTGGAGGCTCTGGGTCCCCCGACGCGGGCGCCGGGGGAAGCGGGTCGCTGCTGCCGCCGCACAACCTCGCGCCGCCGGCCATCGCCGGAGCCCCCGTCGACGGGCAGCTCTCGACCGCGATCGCGGGGCAGTGGACG
>JAHFDQ010000246.1 GCA_023248915.1 Archangiaceae bacterium
TCGTCACCAAGCCGTTCATGTTCGAGGGAAACAAGCGGCGCAAGCAGGCCGAGCAGGGGCTGGTCGAGCTGAAGGCGGCGGTGGACACCCTCATCACCATTCCCAACCAGCGGCTCTTGACGCTCTCGCACGAACCGATGCCGCTGTTGGAAACCTTCAAGCGCGCCGACGAGGTGCTGCTGAACGCCGTGCAGGGCATCAGCGACCTCATCCAGTACCACGGGTACATCAACGTCGACTTCGCCGACGTGAAAACCATCATGGCCGACAAGGGGCTGGCCCTGATGGGCACCGGCCACGCCAACGGTGACAAGCGGGCGCTGATCGCGATGCAGCAGGCCATCTCGAGTCCCTTGCTCGAAGAGGTCACCATCGACGGCGCGACCGGGCTGCTCATCAACATCACCGGCGGCCGCGACATGACGCTGCAGGAAATCAACGAGGCCTTGACGCTGGTGCACGACGCCGCCGACCCCGAGGCCGAGATCATCTTCGGGTCGCTCATCGACGAGAACGTGCACGACGAGGTGAAGATCACCATCATCGCCACCGGCTTCGCGCACCGCGACGCCAAGCCGCGGGTCGCCATCACCCAGCCGGTGCAGGTGCCGCTGTTGGCCCGGCCCCAGGCCCCGGCGCCTCCGCCGCCTCCGCGCGAGGAAATGGCCACGCTGGTGCCTTCCAAGGCGGCCGCCACCCGCACCCTCTCGGGCGAGCACCGCATGCCCGCGAGCGCCCGGGCGGCCGCGCCGAAAGACCCGAGCCTTCCTTTGGACGAAGACCAGTTCGACATTCCGACCTTCCTGCGGCGACAGGGTCAGACGGGGATGCCATAGGCCTTCTACGGGTTCCTCGCGGACCCGGGGCCTAGAAGTCGAGGTCGGTTGACGAACGGGCAGGCGGCGCGGAGGCAGGTCAACCATTTGACCCGCCTCCGCGCCGCACTGTAAGGCAACTGAGTGAACGGCGACCTCCTGCTCCAGCGCGCGGTGCTGCTGATACCGCTCTTGCTGTCGCTGTCGGTGCACGAGTGGGCGCACGCCTTCTCGGCGCACCTGTTGGGCGACGACACCGCCGAACGGCAGGGCCGGCTCACCCTGAACCCGCTGGCGCACATCGACCCGCTGGGGACGTTCCTGTTACCGCTGTTGGGCATTCCATTCGGGTGGGCGAAGCCGGTGCCGGTGAACCCGACGCGGTTCCGGCGGGGCGTCTCGATGGGCACCGGCATGGCGCTGACCGCCGCGGCGGGGCCGGCGTCGAACGTCGTCCTGGCGGTGCTGTGCACCGTGCTCTACGGCTTGAGCTACCGGTTCGCGCCGGGCGCGCAGTCGCCGGGAGTGACGCTGCTGTTGGCCCAGTCGATTCAGCTCAACGTCGCCCTCGCCGTCTTCAACCTCTTGCCGGTGCCGCCGCTCGACGGCAGCCGAGTGGTAGACGCCTTCGTGCCCTACCGGTTGCGGGGGGCCTGGGAAGGCTTCACCCGGTTCTCGCCCATCGCCCTCATGGCGGTGATGGTGTTCGGCGGAGTCATTCTCTCGGGCCCGATGGCGGTCGCGAACGGGCTCTTGTCCCGTCTGCTCGGCCTGGTCATCGGGTACGGCTAGCGCTCGTCGCCCCGCGGCCGGGCCCCGCGGCTCGGGGCCTAATCCGGTTCGGTGGACACCACGCCGTGGCCGAGGACTGGCCGGGTGGGTGCTGGCTATACTCGCAAAGCTCAGGCGCCGGTTTGGACGCCGGCCGGTCTCAAAAGGACTTGAAATGGCGAGCGCCTCGACGAAGCGACCACTGGCAGCGCGGAGAGGCGGGCAGCTAGGGGCGTTGTTGGCGCTCAGCCTCTTCCTCGCGCCTGAGCCGAGTCGGCGCCCTGGAAAAGACGGGCCGCCCGGGCCGCGACCCGAAACCGAAGCCTTCCGCCGAGACCACGCCGACTGGTGGCGGCAAATCGCCGAGGCCATCGACAAGGACAGGCGGCAGATCTTCCCGCTCGACTCGCCTGCTTCGACCGGGACGGCCGAAGCGCTTTTCGTCGCCAACGGAAAGGGCTTTCGGGCCTTCTTCGGCGAGGGCGGAGTGGAGGTGGCGCCCGAGTCCGTGGACTGGCGGTGGAAATTCACCCTCGAGTCCGTCGGCGGCAAGCCTGTTTCGCCCGCGCTGCCCTTCGCGGAAGGCAGCCGGGTGCAGTACCGCAGGGTGGACTTGACGGAGGTTTACGACAATCGCGCGGACGGGCTGGAGCAGAGCTTCGAAGTCGCCCGGCCTCCCGAGGGCGGAGGCCGCCTCGTCCTCGAGGGCCGGGTGGAAGTGCCGGAGGGGCGACGGCGCGACGCGCAGGCGCTGGGCTTCGGCAAGGGGCAGGTAGAGACGCTTCGCTACGCGGGCCTGACGGTCCTCGATGCCGACGGCCGCCAGCTTCGGGCGTCCATGGACTGGAAGCCTTCACTGCCTGGCTTCGGGACAGTTCAGATCGTCGTCGAGGAAGAGGGGCGCTATCCACTCGTGATCGACCCGATCATCGGCCCCCCGCCCGGACCTCCTCCCCCGTCAGCGCCCTATGACGGCCCATCGCCGGTCGGCCAAGCGGGCGCAAGCCAAGCAGGAGCGGGGTTTGGCTGGTCCGTGTCCGGTGCGGGGGACGTCAATGGTGACGGGTTCTCGGACGTCATCATCGGGGAAGACAGCTTCGACGGGGCGGCAACGAACATGGGAAAGGCGTACGTCTTCCTGGGTTCGGCGACGGGGCTTTCGACGGCGGCCGCCTGGCAGGTGGTGGGCGCGAGCCAGGCCAACGCGTACTTCGGTTCGTCGGTCTCGGGCGCTGGGGACGTCAACGGGGACGGGTTCTCGGACGTGATCGTCGGGGAGTACGGGTTCAGCACGTCGGGGAAGGCGTACGTCTTTCTGGGTTCGGCGACGGGACTGTCGACGGGGGCCTCGTGGCAAGCGGTGGGCGCGAGCCAGGCGAACGCGGCCTTCGGCTTTTCCGTGTCCGGTGCGGGGGACGTCAACGGGGACGGGTTTTCGGATGTCATCGTCGGGGAGTACTCCTTCGATGGCGCGGCTTCGGACATGGGGAAGGCGTACGTCTTCCTGGGCTCGGCGACGGGGCTTTCGACCGGGGCCGCCTGGCAGGTGGTGGGTGCGAGCCAGGCGAGCGGGCTCTTTGGTCGAGCGGTATCCGGGGCCGGTGACGTCAACGGCGACGGGTTTTCCGATCTCGTCGTCGGCGAGTGGCTGTTCGACGGCCCGGCCGCGGACATGGGGAAGGCGTACGTCTTCCTCGGGTCCGCGACGGGCCTCTCCACGGGCGCGGCCTGGGAACTGGTGGGGGCGGGCCAGGCGAGCGCGTCCTTCGGTGCGTCCGTTTCCGGTGCGGGGGACGTCAACGGAGATGGTTTTTCGGACGTCATCATCGGGGAACCCCTGTACGACGGCGCGGCTGCGAACATGGGGAGCGCGTACCTCCTCTTGGGTTCGGCCACGGGGTTTTCGACCGCGCCGGCCCTTCTGGTTGGGGCCAGTCAGTCGAACGCGAGCTTCGGCACCACGGTCTCCGCCGCTGGGGACATCAACGGCGATGGGTATTCGGACGTCATCGTCGGAGAGCCCAGCTACGACGGCGCGACGCTGGACATGGGGAGGACGTACCTCTTCACGGGCTACGCGACAGGGCTTGCGACATCGGCGCAATGGCAGTTGGCGGGCGCCCAGGCGGGTTCCTTCTTCGGCGCTTCGGTTGCCCCCGCGGGGGACGTCAACGGGGACGGGTTCTCGGACGTCATCGTCGGAGAGCAAGGCTTCAGCGGCGCGGCTGCGGGCATGGGGAAGGCGTACGTCTTCCTGGGGTCTGCGACAGGGCTGACGACCGGCGCGGCCTGGCAGATAGTGGGCGCCAGCCAGGCGAACGCCAACTTCGGTAGTTCCGTCTCCGGCGCAGGAGACGTCAACGCAGACGGGTACTCGGACGTAGTCGTCGGAGAGTACAACTACGACGGTCTAGCGGTGAACATGGGGAAGGCCTACGTCTTCCTGGGCTCGGCGACGGGGCTCTCGACCGGCGCGACGTGGCAGGTGGTGGGAGCGAGCCAGGCGGGCGCGGCCTTCGGCAACTCGGTGTCCGGCGCGGGGGACGTCAACGGCGATGGGTTTTCGGACGTCCTGGTCGGCGAGTACATGTTCACCGGCGCGGCGCTGCAGGTGGGCAAGGCGTATGTGTTCCTGGGCTCGGCCACCGGCCTCTCCACGAGCGCGGCCTGGCAGGTGTTGGGAGCAAGCCAGGCGAGTGCCTGGTTCGGCAGTAGCGTTTCCGGGGCGGGGGACGTCAACGGCGACGGGTTTTCGGACGTCATCGTGGGGGAGTCTTCCTACGACGGCGCGGCAAACAACATGGGAAGGGCGTACGTCTTTCGCGGTTCCACGACAGGGCTGTTGGCGGCCTGGACGATAGTGGGCGCGAGTCAGACAGGCGCAGCCTTCGGCTTGGCCGTTTCCGGGGCAGGGGACGTCAACCGGGACGGGTTCTCTGACGTCATCGTCGGTGAGCCCTATTTCGACGTGGGCGGCGGCCCGAGCAACCGAGACTTTGGGAAGACGTACGTATTCCTCGGCTCGGCGACCGGGCTGACGACTACGCCAGCCTGGCAGGTGATGGGTTCAAACCAGGCGAACGCATGGTTTGGCAATTCCGTCGCCGGGGCGGGCGACGTCAACGGAGACGGGTTTTCGGACGTCATTGTCGGCGAGGAGTCCTTCGACGGCGCGGCAACGAGCATGGGGAAGGCCTGGGTATTCGTCGGCTCGGCAACAGGCCTTTCGACAGGGGCGACTTGGCAGATGATTGGCTCGAGCCAGGCAAGTACAGCCTTCGGCACCAGCGTGGCCGGGGCTGGGGACGTCAATGGAGATGGGTTTTCGGACGTCATTGTCGGCGAAACCCCCGGGGCTACCCCGGGAACCGCATCCGTCCTCCTGGGAGGTCGACCGCCGGGAGGCACCCTGCGGCTGGCGCAGTTCGAGTCCAACGGCACCGCTCCTGTGCCCATCGGAGACACCCTCTCCGTTTCTCCGACGACGGCGGTTCTGAAGGGCACTCTCATCTCCAGCCCCATGGGCCAGAAGGTCGCCCTGGAGGTCGAAGCGAAGCCCGTCGGCACTCCCTTCAACGGGCAGGGTACGGTGAAAGGCGCCCCAGTTGTTTCGGGCACACCCCTGAGTGCTACGGCCAGCAGCCTGGCCGCCAGCACCTCGTACCACTGGCGGGCCCGTCCCACGTACCCGCTGGCGACCAGCTACAAAGGCCCGCTCGCGGGCAGGTGGCGCGCCTTCGACGCGGCAAGCCCGGCCTCGGCCGATTTCCGCACCGGTGCCGCGTCGGGGGCAACCAAGCTGGGTTTCTTCGTCAACCCGTCCAACGCCAGCGCCGGCGGCAGCATAGGCCCCGCCGTCCAGGTGGCCGTGCAGGACTCCGGCGGCGGCACGGTGGCGACGTCCACAGCCAGCATCACCCTCGTAATTGGCGGCAACCCCGGCGGAGGCACATTGTCCGGGACGGTGACGGCGGCGGCGGTGGCCGGCATCGCGACCTTCAGCAACCTGTCCATCAACAAGGCCGGCAACGGCTACACCCTGGTTGCCTCCTCCGCCGGCCTCACCAACGGCACCAGCACCGGGTTCAACATTTCCGCCGGCGCGGCCAACAAGCTGGCCTTCACCGTTGCCCCTTCGAGTAGCACCGCCGGCGCCTCCATAGCCCCGTCCGTGGCGGTGACGGTTGAGGACGCGCTAGGCAACTCGGTGGCCGCCTCCAGCGCCTCCATTACTCTCGCCATTGGCGTCAACCCGGGGGGCGGCACCCTGTCCGGCACCAACCCCTTCAACGCCAGCAGCGGCGTCGCCACCTTCTCCAACCTCTCGATAGACAGGCCCGGGTCGGGTTACGCGTTGACGGCGTCTTCGCCAGGCCTCGCCAGCGCCACCAGCGCCGGCTTCGACATTGCCGCCGGCGCGGCCTCGAGGCTGGCCTTCACCGTCCAGCCCGCCACCACCGTTGCGGGCGCGTCCATTGCCCCGGCCGTAGTGGTGACGGTTGAGGACGCGCTGGGCAACACGGTTACCTCGTCCTCCGCCAGCATTACGCTGGGCCTTGGCGCCAACCCCGGGGGAGGCGCGCTGTCCGGCACCGTGACGGCGGCGGCGGTGGCGGGAGTCGCCACCTTCAGCAACCTCTCCATCGACAAGGCCGGCATTGGGTACACCCTGACGGCCTCTTCGGGCGTACTCACCGGCGCCACCAGCGGCACTTTCGACGTCACCCCCGGGGCCGCCTCGAAGCTGGCCTTCACCCTGCCGCCTGGCAACACCGTGGCCGGAAGCGGCATTGCCCCGGCCGTGGTGGTGACGGTTGAGGACGCGCTGGGCAACACGGTTACCTCGTCCTCCGCCAGCATTACGCTGGGCCTTGGCGCCAACCCGGGCGGCGGCACCCTCTCCGGCACCACTCCCGTCAGCGCGGTGGCCGGAGTCGCCACCTTCTCCAACCTCTCCATCGACAAGACGGGAGTCGGCTACACCCTCACGGTCAACTCCGGAGTACTCGCTGGCGCCACTTCCGGCGCCTTCGACATTGCGGCGGGCGTGGCCACCCGGCTGGCCTTCACGACGCAGCCGGCCACCGCCACCGCGGGCGCGGCCATGACTCCAGTCGTGACGGTGCAGGACGCGCTGTGCAACACCGTCGCTTCGTCGACGGCCAGCATTGCCGTCGCCATTGGCGCCAACCCGGGCAGCGGAGTGTTGTCCGGCACCAGCCCGAAGAGCGCGGTGGGGGGCGTCGCTTCCTTCGCCAACCTCTCCATCAACAAGATGGGAGTGGGCTACACGCTGACGGCCTCGTCCGGCGGCCTCGCCGGCGCCACCTCCGCCGCCTTCAACATCGACGTCGGCGCCGCCTCCCAGTTGGCCTTCACCGTGCAGCCGCTGGGCACTACCGCGGGGGCGGCCATTTCGCCGGCGGTGACGGTACAGGACGCCTTCGGCAACACCGTGCCGACGGCCACGCCCACCGTCACCCTTGCCCTCGACGCCAACCCGGGCGGCAGCGTGCTGTCCGGCACCAACCCGAAGGCCGCGGTGGCGGGAGTGGCTTCCTTCTCCGACTTGTCCCTGGACAACACGGGCACCGGATACACCCTCACGGCTTCCGCGGGAGGCCTCGCCGGCGCCACCAGCGCCCCCTTCGACATTACGGTGCTGGCGCCTTCCAAGGTGGCGTTTACGGTGCAGCCTTCCAGCGCGACGGCGGGCGCGTCGCTGGCCCCCGCGGTGGTGGTGGAGGTGCAGGACGCCATTGGCAACCCGGTGGTGGGCTCTTCCGCCCCCGTCACTCTCGCCATTGGCACCAACCCGGGAGGCGGCACCCTGGGCGGCGCGGTGACGGTGAATGCCGTCAACGGGGTGGCCACCTTCAGCAACCTCTCCATCGACAAGGCGGGGGTGGGCTACACCCTGACGGCCGCTTCCGGAATACTCACCGGCGCCACCAGTACTTCCTTCAGCATTAGCGTGGGCGGCGCCGCGATGCTGGGCTTCACCGTGCAGCCGGCGACGACGGTGGCGGGCGTCAACATGGCGCCTTCCGTGTTGGTGTCGGTAGAGGACGCGCTGGGCAACACGGTGGCTTCCGCCACCGACAGCGTCACGCTGGCCGTGGGCGCCAACCCCGGCGGCGGCACCCTGTCTGGCACCAGCACGGCGGGCGCCGTCGCAGGAGTCGCCACCTTCAGCAACCTGTCCCTCGACAAGGCGGGAGTGGGCTACACCCTGACGGCCTCGTCTGGAGTCCTCACCGCCGCCACCAGCCTCACCTTCGACATTCCGCCCGGGGCGGCGACGAAGCTGGCCTTCACGGTGCCGCCCACCAACACTCAGGCCGGGGCTTCCATTGCCCCGGCCGTGGCGGTGGCGGTGCAGGACGCGTTGGGCAACACGGTGACGTCTTCCACCGCCAGCATTGCCGTCGCCATTGGCACCAACCCGGGCGGAGCCACTCTCTCCGGCGCCAGTCCGGTGAATGCCGTCGGCGGCGGCGTCGCCTTCTCCAACCTCTCCCTGGACAACTCGGGGGTGGGCTACACCCTGACGGCCTCGTCTGGAGGCCTCACCGGCGCCACCAGCAGCAGCTTCGACGTCCTCGTCGGCGCAGGGACGAAGCTGGCCTTCTCCGTGCAGCCCACCGACGCCACCGCCGGCGCGGCCCTCACTCCCTCGGTGGTGGTGCAGGACGCGCTGGGCAACACCGTCGTCTCCTCCACCGTCAGCATTCTCATTTCCATTGCCGCCAACCCTGGCGGAGGCACTCTGTCCGGCACCAACCCCCAGGCGGCGGTGGCGGGCGTGGCGGGTTTCACCAACCTCTCACTGGACAAGGCGGGGGTGGGCTACACGTTGGTGGCGTCCGCCGGCGGCCTCGCCAGCGCCACCAGCACCGCCTTCAACATTGTGCCCGGGGCGGCGGCGAAGCTGGGCTTCACCGTACAGCCGGCCACCACCACCGCCGGGGCGGCCATTACCCCCACGGTGACGGTGCAGGACGCGTTTGGAAACACCGTTGTCTCG
>JAHFDQ010000247.1 GCA_023248915.1 Archangiaceae bacterium
TGGCGCCGGCGAGGCCGAGCACGTTCCGGGCGAACTCGACCACCGCCATCTGCAGGCCGAGGCAGATGCCGAAGAACGGCACCCGCTGCTCGCGGGCGTAGCGCACCGCCGAGATTTTCCCCTCGGTGCCGCGCACCCCGAAGCCGCCCGGCACCAGCACCGCGTCGACGTCGGACAACAGCGCCGCCGCCCCCTGGGCCTCGACCTCTTGCGAGTCGACGAACTTCAGGGTCACCTTGCAGTCGTTGGCGATGCCGCCGTGCAACAGAGCCTCGTTCAGGCTCTTGTAGCTTTCCTTCAGGTCGACGTACTTGCCGACGATGGCGACGCGCACCTCGCCCTTGGCCGGGTGGTACACCTTCTCGACGATTCGTTCCCACCGCTCGAGGCGCGGGCCGCGCGACCAGATGTTGAGGATTTCGGCCAGCCGTTCGTCCAGCCCCTGGCGGTGAAGCTCGAGCGGCAGCTCGTAGATGCTCTTGACGTCGGGCGACGAGAAGACGTTGCCGGTGTCGACGTTGCAGAACATCGCGATCTTGTCCTTCAGCTCTTTCGGCACCTCGCGGTCGGTGCGGCACAGGAGGATGTCGGGCTGAATGCCGATTTCCCGCAGCTTCATCACCGAGTGCTGGGTGGGCTTGGTTTTCACCTCGCCGGCGGCGGCGATGTACGGCAGGAGCGTCAGGTGGACGTAGACGGCGTTCTGCGCTCCCACGTCGTAGCGCATCTGGCGAATGGCCTCGAGGAACGGCAGCGACTCGATGTCGCCCACCGTGCCGCCAATCTCGACCAGGATGACGTCGGCTCCGTCGGCGGCGGCCTTGATGGCGGCCTTGATCTCATCGGTGATGTGCGGAATCACCTGGACGGTTTTCCCGAGGTACTCGCCCCGCCGTTCCTTCTGGATGACCGAGTGGTAAATGCGGCCGGTGGTGAAGTTGTTCAGCCGCGACATGTGGGCGGTGGTGAACCGCTCGTAGTGGCCCAGGTCGAGGTCGGTCTCGCCGCCGTCGTCGGTGACGAAGACCTCTCCGTGCTGGAAGGGGCTCATCGTGCCCGGGTCCACGTTGATATACGGGTCGAGCTTCAGCAGCGTGACGTTGAGGCCGCGGTTCTCGAGCAGCGCGCCCATCGAAGCGGACGCGAGCCCCTTGCCGAGCGAGGAGACCACCCCGCCGGTCACGAAGATGTACTTGGTCTTCTTGGAGCGCATGACCCGTGATGCCAGAACGACCGGCCCCCCGTCAACGCCCGTTCGCGCCGAGGGCGGTCAGACCAGGCCCAGCGCCTTCAGCCGAGCCGCGGCGACCGCCACGTCCTCGGGCCGGTCCACCCCCGCGCTGGCGTGCGGCGTCGTCTTGCAAGCGATGCGGATGCCGTTCTCGAGCGCCCGCAACTGCTCGAGGCTCTCGGCCCTCTCGAGCGGCGTGGGGGGCAACGCGGCCAGCCGTAGAAGCGTCGCCCGGCGGTAGCCGTACAGGCCGAGATGGCCGTACCGCGCCACCGGCGGGACTTCGCCGCGCACGAAGGGCACGTCCGAGCGCGAGAAGTAGAGGGCGAAGCCGTCCACACCCACCACCGCCTTCACCACGTTGGGGTTGTTTCGTTCGGCCTCGGCCAGGGGCCGCACCAGCGTCGCCATCTCGACCCGGGGGTCGGCGAAGGCCGCCGCCAGCGTCCTCAACGCCTCGGGGTGCACCGCCGGCTCGTCCCCCTGCACGTTGACCCAAACGTCCGCGCTTCCGCCAAGGCCCGCGGGCGCCCGCCGGGCGACCTCGGCCACCCGGTCGGTGCCGCTGGCGCAGGCGGGGGAAGTCAGCTCGGCCTCGCCCCCGAAGGCGCGGACCTCGGCGACGATGCGCTGGTCGTCGGTGGCGACCACGATGCGGGCGAAGGCTTGGCTCTCGACGCAGCGGTCGTACACGTGGCGAACCATCGGCTTGCCCGCGATGGACGCCAGCGGCTTGCCGGGGAACCGGGTCGACGCGTAGCGCGCGGGAATGACCGCGACCGGCCGGGCTGGCTGGGCCCCGGCCTCCTTCGGCTTCCCGGCCAGCTCGGCGTTCACCTTCACCAGGCACTCGTCGCAGATGGCGGCCGAGGGCTGAACTACGAGCTGCCGGACCTCGGCTTCTGGCTTCTTGCAGAAGGAGCAGGCGGGCGTTTTCCTTCTCGACCTGGGCACGGGGAACCTCGCGGGCTGCGTCATATCGGTTTTGCGTACCGCGTGGCCGGTGGATAGCTTGGGGCCCCAGGTGAAGACCGTCCTCCACATCGTCGGCGCCCGGGTAGGGGCGAAGGAGGTTGTGCTCCTGGTGCTGAGGCTGAACCCCCTCTTCTCCACGCTCGATAAGCCGCACGAAGAATCGCGAACCTTTCGCGAACCTATCGCGAACCCCCATGTCGCTATTCGCCTTCGGCGAGGTGGTAGGTCGACGCGCGGCCCTTGCCCGAGCGCGCAACTCGCCCTGCCTTCACGAGCTGCGCGAGCAAACGTTGAATCATGCGAACACCGGGAGGGTGCAGGAGTCGTTGCCTGATTTCCTCAAGGTCCGCACGGCCTAGCGACGCGACGGCTGTGAGAACCTCGCGTTCTCGCGGAATGAGCTCACTCGCAACAACGCGAGAGACAGGCCCGGAAGGCGCCCAGAACCGGACGCCGACTTCGCCGGCGCGTTCAACGAACTCGGGCTCGCGCTGGCCGGCGCGTCGATATGCTTCAATGATCCTCTGCGTCCCGCGTCCCCACTTCTCAATGAAGCCGCGCCGGTAGAAGACTTCCGCGATCAATTCGTTCCGCCGGACGGAGGGATGATCAACGCGGAGTCGATCTGGGGTCAGGTCACCTGGAAGCCTGCCCCAGCTCCAGATTTCCAGCCGGTCGTCGAACATCGAGACGCCGATTGAGGCACCAGTCTCGCTGTAGTCGCGATGGCAGAGCGCGTTCACCAGCGCCTCGCGTAGGGCCTCGGGCGGGTAATGAGGTCGGTCCTCGCGCTGCATTTTCCCTGGGACAATCTTGCTTGCAATGGGGACGTGCGTGTCGAGGAAGGCCTCGGCCTGGCGCAGTAGCTCGAATGCGTGGCCGTGGAACTGGCGGTTGTCGGTGAACTCCGACTTCGTCGTGCCGCGAAAGCGCGCCAAGCGAATCGCGCACTGCGGGTATTTGGCCTCGAGTCCCTTGCCGAATAGGACTACCGCGGCCTGCGTTGGGACTGGGCCAGCGAGCAGGTGCAGCCGATCTAGGATTGCCCGCGGGGACTCGCTTGGAACCGCCGCCAGGCGCTTGGACGCCGCCGCGTCGACGACGGTCTGGCGAATCTCGCCCGCGTCCAAGTCCTTGATGCTGACGCCGGTGGCCGGCAGGTTCTCCCAACGGTGCTTCGCATGGAGGCGTGTGAGCACGAGGTGCTCGAACTCCTCACGCTTCATGCGCCGCGTGGTGTTGCCTACCCGGACGAAGCCGCGACCGTCGTAGGTGTACGGCCCTCGCTCGTTCGAGCGAACGCGGACCACGACGACGCCGAGCCCGCCACCGACCGCGAGGCGAGCGACCTCGACGTCGGGAGCTGGTTCAATGTTCCTCACGGCTGACGTGACATCGTGGAGAGTGCCATCGGCGACCGCTTGACCGAGGACACGGCCGTCGGGCGCGACGCCGAAGACGACATTGCCACCGCGGTTATTGAGGAAGGCGCACAGAGACTCCATCCCCTCACGAACTTCGCCGGTGCTCCGCTTGAGTTCCAGGGACTCCGATTCGCCCTTCGCGACCAGGCGTTTGACGATCGCAAGGGTCAACGGCGGCGCGTGTGCCATCAGCGGTTCCTCCTCTCGTCGAGGCGTTCTATCAGGACGCCAGCGGCTTGCCGGCGAGCTCGGCGTTCACCTTCACCAGGCACTCGTCGCAGATGGCCGCCGAGGGCTGAACTACGAGCTGCCGGACCTCGGCCTCTGGCTTCTTGCAGAAGGAGCAGGCGGGCGTTTTCCTTCTCGACCTGGGCACGGGGAACCTCGCGGGCCGCGTCATATCGGTTTTGCGTACCGCGTGGCCGGTGGATAGCTTGGGGCCCCAGGTGAAGACCGTCCTCCACATCGTCGGCGCCCGGCCGAACTTCATGAAGGTGGCGCCCATTCACCGGGCGATTCGCGGGCGCGGGCGCCTCTCGCAGCGGCTGGTGCACACCGGCCAGCACTACGACGCCCAGATGAGCGACGTCTTCTTCGAGGACCTGGGGCTGCCGCCGCCCGACCTGCACCTGGGCGTCGGTTCGGGCTCGCACGCCGAACAGACCGGGAAGGTGATGGTCGAGCTCGAGCGGGTCTTCGCCGCCGACCGGCCCGACCTGGTCTCGGTGGTCGGCGACGTCAACAGCACCGTCGCCGCCGCGATGGTGGCCGCGAAGGCCTGCATTCCGTTCGCCCACGTCGAGGCGGGCTTGCGCAGCTTCGACCGCGCTATGCCCGAAGAGGTGAACCGCGTCGTCACCGACCGGCTCGCCGACCTCTTGCTGACGCCCTCGCGCGACGCCGACGAGAACCTCGCCCGCGAGGGCACCGACCCGAAGCGCGTGCACCGGGTGGGCAACGTGATGATCGACTCGCTGTTCGCTTCGAGGGAACGCGCCCTCGCTTTGCCCACGCTGGCTCGCTTGGGGCTGACGGCGGGGCGGTTCGCGGTGTGCACCCTGCACCGCCCGTCGAACGTCGACGACCCGAAGGTGCTGAAGGGGCTGCTCGAGGCGCTGGACTTCGTCTCGGCCCAGGTGCCGGTGGTGTTCCCGGTGCACCCGCGCACCCGGAAGACGATGGCCGCCGAGGGGCTCGCGCCGTTGGTCGCCGCGCTGAAAGACGTCCGGCGGGTCGAACCGATGGGCTACCTCGAGTTCCTGTCGCTCACCGCGCAGGCGATGCTCATCCTCACCGACTCGGGCGGGCTGCAGGAAGAGTCGACCGCGCTCGGAGTGCCTTGCCTGACCTTGCGCGAGAACACCGAGCGGCCGGTGACTGTGGACGAGGGAACGAATCTGGTGGTCGGCACCGACCCGGCGCGCATCAAGGCAGAGGCGGCGAAGATTCTGGCGGGGAAGGGGAAGGCCGGCCGGGTGCCAGAGCTGTGGGACGGCCGCGCGGCCGAACGCATCGCCGAGGTGTACGAGCAGTTCCTCGAAACCTGAGGTACCTCCGCTCACCCCGAGCGAGGAGCCCTCGACTCACCGCGTTTCCACGGACGAAGCCCCGCGACTTCCTCGGACCTCGCCAGCACCGGCTCGACCTGAGCTCGTTCCCTCTCCACGAAGTCGCGCACGGCGCGGTCCAGGCGCGGGTCGAAGAGGACGTGGGCGCTGTGGACGGCGGTGGGCTCGAAACCGCGCGCGACCTTGTGCTCTCCCCCGGCTCCCGGCTCGAAACTCTCGCGCCCCTCGCGGATACAGGCGTCGATGGAGTGGTAGAGGCAAACGTTGAAATGCAGGAACGGGTGGTCTTCGAAGCAGCCCCAGTAGCGGCCGAAGAGGCGCTGCCCGTGCGTCAGGTTGAACGCGCCGGCGACCACCTGGCCGGACCTCTTCGCCAGCACCAGCACGATGGACGGGCTCAGCGTCCTGAACGCCCGGGCGAAGAAGTCGGAAGTGAGTTGAAGCCGGCCCCAGGAATTCTTGGCGCAGGTCGCCTCGTAGAAGCGGTAAGCGAGCAGCGCGTGCTCGGGGCCCAGCGCCGGGCCCTGCACCGTCTCGAGCGAGATTCCCTGGCTCTCGGCCGCGGCCCGCTCTCGACGCAGTTGGTGGCGGCGCTTCGACGAGAAGCGCTGGAGGAAGTCGTCGTAGGTGCGGTACCCCGGGTTGCGCCAGTGGAACTGCATGCCCGTCCGACGTGAGAGCCCGGCGGCCTCGAGCGCGGCGGCCTCGTCCGCAGGGGGGAAGACGACGTGGACGGACGAGCACCGTCGCTCCCGCGCGATGTCGAGCGCGGCGGTCAGCAGGCTCGCCCGGGCCGCCTCCGGTGGCTCGCCGGGCGCCGCCACGAAGCGGGGCGCGGTGATGGGGCTCAGCGGCACCCCGATGAGCAGCTTGGGGTAGTAGCGCACGCCCAGCGACTCAGCCGCCTCGGCCCAGGCGAAGTCGTAGATGTATTCGCCCAGGCTGTGGTGCTTGAGGTAGGCCGGCGCGAGCGCCACCAGCGCACTGCCCCTCCAGAGCGTCAGGTGGCAGGGCTGCCAACCCGTCGCGGCCGTGGCGCTCCCCGACGCTTCGAGGGCGTTCAGCCAGTCCCAGCGGAGGAAGGGCAGGGCGTCGACGCCCACCACCGCGTCCCACGCTTCGCGCGCCACCTCCGCCACGCTGGACAGGACTCGGACGCGGGTGGGAGCGCTGCTCACGGGGAAGGTGGTAACCGCCAGCCCGTCCGCCGGCATGCGCCGGGTTCTCGGCGGCCCATTGGCTCTGAACCGACTCCCGCGGCCCTGTCTTCGCCACGCAGCGACGTGTCGGTCCTACTTCGTCCGAGGCTCCGTCCCTCGCATGGGCGCGGACAGGTATGAACAGCGCACCCCTCGCGCGAACCGGATACCCCACCCGGGGGCCTCGAATTTGGGCTCTGGCCAAAGCCATGCCGGACATCAATTTCTTCAGAGGGCGGTTTCTAAGGTGTGGCATGGAAACGGCCAGTGACCCGAAAACCGGTCGCCAGGGAGGACGGCTCGCCCTCCGACCGCGGGTTGCCTCGCACGGTTGCGACGCGCAAGGTCGTTGAGCTGAGTTGGCTGGCAGTGCGCCTTCCTGTGCCTTGATTTCCGTGGGACTCTCTGCAGCGCGCATGTTTGCCTCCGCACTTCTGCTCGCCGCGCTCGGTGCCACACCCGCCGCCGCCACCGCCGACGCGGGAGTCGCTTCCTCCCCGCTCCGGTTGCGCGCGATCGGCGACGTGATGCTGGGCACCACCTTCCCTGACGGTTACCTGCCCCCGGAAGATGGCACCCACTCGCTGGACGACGTTCGCGACCTGCTCCGCGACGCCGACGTCACCTTCGCCAACCTCGAGGGGCCGCTGTGCGACCACGGCGAGACCAGGAAGTGCCGCCCAGGCGCCGCCCCCGGCACCTGCTACGCCTTTCGTTCACCTACCCGCTACGGCCAGTACCTCGCCGACGCCGGCGTGGACGTCGTGTCCACTGCCAACAACCATGCCGGAGACTTCGGCGACGAGTGCCGGCGCGAGACCGAGGCCACGCTCGACTCCCTCGGCATCCGCTGGTCGGGACCGCCCGGCTCGGTGGCCACCCTCGAGCGCGGCGGGCGACGCATCGGGCTCGTCGCCTTCCATGCCTCGAACGCCACCAATGACTTGAATGACCTCGACGCCGCCGCCAAGCTCGTCCGCGAGACCAAGAAGGCTCATGACTGGGTGGTGGTTTCCTTCCACGGCGGGGCCGAGGGAATCGGCGCCACCCGGGTCGTGGTAGGCCATGAAATGTTCCACGGCGAAGACCGCGGCGACCTGCGCGCCTTCGCCCACGCCGTCGTCGACGCGGGCGCCGACCTGGTCCTCGGCCACGGGCCTCACGTGGTGCGCGGCATGGAAACCTACCGGGGCCGGCTCATCGCCTACTCGATGGGCAACTTCGCCACCTACGGCCGCTTCTCGCTGGGTGGTGCCCTCGCCGACGGAATGGTGCTCGAGGTGACGCTCGCCGCCGACGGGCACTTCGTCGGTGGCCGGGTGTTTCCCACCCATCAAGAGGACAAGGGCATTCCTCACCGTGACGCCGAGGGCAGAGTGCTCGAAGAGCTTCGCACACTCACCGCGCTCGATTTTCCGGAGACGGGCGTCGGGGTGTCGAAGGACGGCGAGCTCCGCGCGCGGGCTCCTCAGTAGCGCCCGGTGAGCCCCAACCAGGCTCCCTTGCCGTCGGCCGTGGGCGCGATTGCGGGCGCCAGCGTCGGCTTTGGGTCGTGGAGGCTGCGGCCCTCACAGGAAGTCAGCTCGTAGCCCGCGATGGCTCCTGCCAGCGGCAGGGTGAGCACGGCCAGATCGCTTACAGCCTGCGAGCGGACGGCGAGCGCCAGGAGCCCCGCGGTGAGCGCCCCGGCGAGCTCGCCTCCAAGGACCGCGAGAAGCCATCCGTCTCCGTCTCTCAGGTATCCGCCCGCCCAGACGCCGAGGCTCATTCCCAGCATTGCGCCGCCAATTCCTCCGACCAGCGCCACGGTCTGGCAACCGCGGTTGGAAGCCGTAGCGTCTATCAAGCAGCCCGTCAGCAGCCCGGTGAGGCCGACTGCTGCACCTCCGGCGTACCCCAGCCCCACTTCCCAACGGACGCGTGTGTAGCGGCTCGGGGGCGAGGCTTTGGCTTCATTGGGCGCCACGGCTTCCCCGGGAGCCTGGCTGTCCCCCGGCGACTCCGGCGACTCCGGCGTCGCCGGCAGCACCGGGGGCGGAGTCAGGGCCTTCGGGGCCGCTTCTTCCGGCGCGTCCGGCGACACCATCGGCGGCAGCGGCAGCTCACCTTCGCTCCAGGCTTTCGTCGCCACCAGAGCCAGGAGCAGCGCCGCCGCGCGTGTGCCCTTCATCCGCCCGGACTTAACACTTCTTCACCCGCCTCAGGGCT
>JAHFDQ010000672.1 GCA_023248915.1 Archangiaceae bacterium
GCCCAGCCAGAGCCCCTACGCAGGCGCTCCAAGCTACTCGGCAGGCAGCGTTAGTAGGAAACCTTTGTCCACGGAACGGCATCGCGAGAGGCATCGAGACTGGCAGCAAGATCCACAGGAACTCGAGTCAGACGCTGCCCATCCAGGGTCAGCACGTCAGGGCGACCTGGCGGTCGTCATCGGCTGCGGAGGCGTCGGCACCTACGCGGTGCAGGTCGCCCGCGCCGCCGGAGCCTTCGTCGCCGCCGTCGACATCGACACCGCCAAGCTCGAACGTGCCAAGGAGTTCGGCGCCTCGCTCACCCTCGACGCCAAGACTCCCTTCAAAGAGCTGCGCGGCGCCCTGCAAAGCTTCGCCAAGAACGCCGGGGCGCCGGCCGACGGCTGGCGCGTGCTCGAGACGTCCGGCTCGAAGCCGGGACAGGAACTGGCCTGGGGGCTGCTCACCCCGGGCGGCAGCCTCTCGGTGGTGGGCTTCACCCCCGAACCGTCGCAGCTGAAGCTGTCCAACCTTATGGCCTTCGACGCGACCGCCTACGGAAACTGGGGCTGCGACCCGGCGCTCTACCCGGAAGCCCTGGCGCTGGTCGCCTCGGGCGCGGTGCGGGTGCGGGGCCTCATTCGCAAAGAGCGCATGGCCGACGCCCCCCGCGTCATCGAGGCCGTGCACCACGGGAAAATCGCCGAACGCGTCGTCCTCGTCCCCTGAACTCAACCCTGAGGAGCCCGCTGCCGTTGCCCCTGTGGCCCGCGCCTCCAAGAGGGTTGTCCGCCTTCCTGGAAGGCTTCTCGCTCGAGGCGGGAGCGCACGTCCACGAAAACGACAGAGCGGCGCTCGAACACCTGTGCAGGTATGCCCTGCGGCCGCCGCTCGCCCTCTCGCGCCTGTCCCGCTCGTCGGATGGGCGGGTGGTGCTGCGCCTGAAACGCGCGATGCACGACGGGACTCGGGAGGTCGCCTTCACTCCGCTGCAACTGCTGCGACGTCTTGCGGCTCTGGTGCCTCCTGCGCGCTCGAATCAGACACGCTATTTCGGAGTCTTCGGGCCCGGCGCCTCGTGGCGCAAGCGCGTCGTGCCCATTCCCGTCACCGAGCCAGCTCCTCGCCCAACGGCCGCCCCACCGACACCCGCCAAGCCGCGCCCGCCGTACAGTTTGCCGTGGGCCCAGTTGCTCGCGCGCACGTTCCTCGTGGACATTCTGCGCTGCCCCTGCGGCGGGGAACGCCGAGTGCTGGCCTTCATCCCGCAGCCCCGCGCCGCCCAGGAGGCGCTGCGACGCCTCGGCTTGCCGTCTACCTCCGCGCCGGTGTCCCCGGCTCGCTGGCCGTCACAGGACGAGTTCGACCTTCCTCGCGACTACGGAGGCGTCGACCCGCCGTTCTTCGATGATGCCGCGTAGCGCGGCGAGCCCCTCCTTCGCTACCTGCACCGGCTTCCCCGCGTCGGGCGGTACCACTCCGGCCACCGCTCGGCGACTGGCCCCGCTTGGAGTTGCTTCCGCTCGCCGCCGACGTTCATCCCCGGCTGACTTCGCGGTACTCTCCGACCCGAGCTTGGCGTTTGGGGCCCCTATTCGTCCTTCTTACCCTTATGCCGACTTGAAGCACGTCCGGTTCTGAAAGGAGCCTCAGCCGAGTCAACCGGCTGAGGTCTACTTAATGACCTTCGCCGTGGTCATCCTCGTTGCGTGCGAGCTGTACCTTGGCTCCGCGCTCGCGCGGTGGGCTGGTTACCCCTTGCGGTGGCTCGCGATTGATGCGGTCGCCGTGACACTCGGGGCGAGCCCCGGAGTTGGACTCGGCGTCTATTGCTGGCTCGTCTCAATGAGCCCAGGTTTCATTTTCAGCGCGGTACCTCTATTGGTCACGGCCGGGTTGGTGCCCCTGGGCAGCGTCGGCGCACTTGCCGTTGTCGCACGGGTCCAGGGAGTCGGTTGGCCCCCCGTGGCGGCCCTGGGTGGCGCGCTCGCCGGCCTGCTTCTCGGCACCGCCCTCAGCTACCCCATCATCCTCTTGACGCAGAATTGGCTCGAGCCTGCGGGTCTGCTCGAGGTCCCGGTTGTGGCGCTGTCCTCGACTCTGGCGGCGTACTGGCTGGCGTTCCGCAGGCGAAGCGCCAGCGAGCTTAGCACTTCCATGAGGAGGCCCCTCCAAGTCAACATCGGGGTGCTGCGCTCGGGCCGTGACCGTCACGAGTAGCCGCTCCGCCACGCTTCCATCCGCACTCTGGGCTGCCCCGCGGTTCGTCGACGAGATAGAATTCGAAAGCGATGGCTTCGGCGCCTCATCCAGAATCCGTTGGTTTTGCCTCTGAGTGGGCGCGCGAATGACTCCCGAGCTACGGTCCCGAATGGAACGCCGCCATCGAGTACGGGATCGACGTGTCGCTTCTGCTCGAAAACCTCACCTTGAGCCCAGCGGAGCGGCTGGCGCGGCTGCAACAGGCGGCCGAATTCCACGAGCTTCTTCGGAGCCGAAGCCGGGACGCACGTGCACGAGGCCGACAGGGCCGCGCTCGAGCACCTGGCAAGGTACGCGCTTCGGCCGCCGCTTCCTCTCTCTCGCCTGTCCCGTTCCCCGGACGGCCGGGTGGTGCTGCGGCTTCGCCGCGCCATGTACGACGGCACCACCGAAGTCGCCTTCACCCCGCTGCAACTGCTGCGACGGCTTGCGGCGTTGGTGCCTCCCGCCCGCTGGAATGGGACGCGCTATTTTGGAGTCTTCGGGCCCGGCGCCAAGTGGCGCAAGAAGGTGGTGCCCGCCACCGCCGTTCCGCCATCGCCTCGCCCGGCGGCCGCCCCACCGGCGCCGGCCGAACCGCACCCGCCCTACCGTCTGCCGTGGGCCCAGCTTCTCGCCCGCACATTCCTCTTTGAAATTCTGCGTTGTCCCTGTGGCGGGGAACGCCGAG
>JAHFDQ010000248.1 GCA_023248915.1 Archangiaceae bacterium
AGAGGTAGGCGGCCGTCCCGCGCACCTGCCCGGCGAAGCCCTCGCTCGACGCCAGGAACGCCTCGCTCACCGTCTGGCCGGCGCCGACCGACTCGAAGGCGGTGATGCGCTTGTCCACGCCGCGCGCCGCCTTCTCCATCTCGAGCGCCGCGCGAATCTTCCACTCGGCCGGCAGCGACGCCACCGCCTCGTCGAACAGGTCGCCGCCGTCCTGCCTCGCCTTCGCGGGCGCCAGCTCGGTCCGCCGGGGCAAGTCGTTGTGCGGGCTGGGCGCGGCCGACTTCGCCAGGGCCACGGCCCGGTCGACCATCGCGTCGAGGCTGGCGGCGCCGAAGTCCGAGGTATAGGCGAAGCCGAGGCGGCGCTTCGACACCACCCTCAACCCCACGCCCTTCGAGGTCGCCTGCGACAGGTCTTCAATCTCTCCGTCGCGCACGCGGCACGACTCGTCGCGGCCCACCTCGACGTAGGCCTCAGCCTGGTCGGCCCCGCGCCGCCGCGCCCGCTGCACCAGACGCTTCGCCAGCGCCAGGTGCGTCATCGCGCCACCCTCGTGCCGCCCACCGTCATGTTGTCGATGCGCAGGGTCGGCAGCCCGACTCCCACCGGAACGCTCTGGCCGTCCTTGCCGCAGGTGCCCATGCCGGGGTCGGGCGCCGGATCATTGCCGACCTTGGTCACGTTCTTCAGCGCCTCGGGGCCGACGCCGATCAGGGTGGCGCCCTTCACCGGCCGGCCCAGCTTGCCGTTCTCGATCTCGTAGGCTTCGCTGACCTCGAAGACGAAGTTCCCGTTGGTGATGTCGACCTGGCCGCCGCCGAAGTTGGCGCAGTACAGCCCGCGCTTGACCGACCGCAAGATGTCGCCCGGGTCGTCGTCGCCCGGCGCCAGGTAGGTGTTCGTCATCCGGGGCATGGGGATGTGCCGAAACGACTCGCGCCGGCCGCTGCCGGTCGGGGCCAGCCCCATCAGCTTGGCGCTGAGAGAGTCGACCATGTAGCCGCGCAGCACCCCGTTCTCGATCAACACCTTCCACTGCGCAGGCTGCCCCTCGTCGTCGACGTTCAACGAGCCCCGCGCGTTGGCGACCGTGCCGTCGTCGATGACCGTCACCTTGTCGGAAGCCACCTTCTCGCCCAGCTTCCCGGCGAACAGCGACGTCTTCTTGCGGATGAAGTCGGCCTCGAGCCCGTGGCCCACCGCCTCGTGCAGGAGAATTCCGCTCCAGCCGGGCGCGAGCACCACCGTCTGCTGCCCGGCGGCCGCGTCGACGGCGCCCAGGGTGGCGATCGCCTGGCGGGCTGCTTCCCGGGCGACCTGCTCGGGGGTGAAGGTGTCGAAGTAGGTGAAGCCGACCCGGCCGCCACCCCCATAGAAGCCGGACCGCCGCTCGCCCTTCTTGCCTTCGGCCACGGCGTGAACGGCGAGGCGGCAGAGGTCCTGGGTGTCTTCGGCGTATCGGCCCGCGGTCGTCGAGACCTCGATGCGCTTGGTCTGGTCGGCGTAGGTGGCGATCACCTGCTTCACCCGCGAGTCCCAGGCGTGGGCGGCGCGGTCGGCGCGGACCACCAGGTCCACCTTCTTGGCCACGTCGACCGACGCCAGCGGCGCCGGCAGGCGGTAGTGGGTCGGGGCGGGCACCCGGCTGAGCGAGAACGTCCGGTCCGAACCTCCACCCTGGGCGATGAGGGCGGCCGCGCGCGCGGTGCGCAACAGCGCCGCTTCGTCGAGGTCGTCCGAGTGCGCGTAGCCCACCTTCGCCCCGCTCACCACGCGAACGCCGACGCCGAACGTAATCCCCGTCTGGGCGCTGCGCACGGCCCGCTCTTCGAGCGTCACGGCGGTCGACTCGGTGCGTTCGACGTACACCTCGGCGAAGTCGCCGCCGCGGCCGCTGGCCGCCGAAAGCAGGCGCTCTGCGAGGCCGCGGGGCAGCAACGGGCCCATGGGGGAAGAAACCTGGGAAGCCTTGGCCATGAATCGACAGTAGCGGCGGCTCCCCGCGACGGCAACGGCGCGGTAGAGTTCCGTCCTGTCCATGCCATCGCGCAAGCCCACCCACTCGACCCCCGAGCCAGGCCGAGGCCCCGAGGCCGAGCCCGAGGCGAGCGACGAGCGGCGTGGGCCGGGCTCGTCACGCCGCGGCGGCGCCGCGGCCGAGCTCAGCCCCGAAGAGCTCGAGGCCCTGTACGCCGAAACGCAGGCCGGGCGTCTGCCCGGAGCAGCGGGCGAGCGCACCGAGGTGAAGGCCTCGCCATTCGTCGAGAAGAAGGGATCGGCCAACGACACCGAACCGCCCTCGTCGCACACCCGCCTCGAACCGGCGCCCAGCCGGGACGAACGCTATTCGACCGGCACCGAGTACCCGGCGCGCACCAGGTCCAAGGCGGGGGCTCGCCAGGACAAGGCCGGCGCGGGCCAAGAGGGGAAAGAAGGCAAACCCGACCAGGCACCTCCCGGGCGGCCCGGCGAGGAACCGACCGACTACGCCACCGGTTCGGCCTACGGGAATTCCACGCTCGCGGCCCCGGAAGACGCGGACGAGCCCGAGGGCGAAGAGGAGGACGACGCTTCCACCCCGGACACCGCCGATCTTGAACCCGAGGGCGACGACGACCCGTACGGAGAGAAGGACTACCCGTCGGAAGACCAGGAGTACGTCCCCGGGCCCAAGCCCAAGCCCCGGGCCGCGCCGGTCGACCGCCGCACCGAGACGCGCATCGCGCCGCTCGACGACTTCGACTCGCCGTCGGCGGACGACGAGAACGCGACCCGAACCGGCCCGCCCATCAAGCTGAAGATCGTCGCGGGACCCGACGCGGGTCAGACCAAGCGCGTCAACGGCGTGCGCATGGTGATCGGCCGCGGTTCGGGGTGCGAGCTGAAGCTCTCGGACCAGTCGATCTCGCGGCGGCACATCGAGTTGGTGCAGGGCAAGGACGGCGTGCTGCTGCGCGATCTCGACAGCGGCAACGGCACCAAGGTGAACGGCGTCAAGGTGCACGAGAAGCTGCTCGAGCACGACGACGAGATTGCGATCGGCAAGACGAGGTTCCGGTTCGTCGACGAGGTGGCCGCGTTCCGGAAGCTGCGCGACGACGCCGAGAAGAAGGAAGAGTCCCAGTCCCAGGCCCCGCCCGGCGACGTCCCCACCGGCAAGCTGCCCACGACACCGCCCGTCGAAGGGCCGAGCGTCGTCGTCGACCCCTCGGCGATGGTGGCCTCGAAGGACGAGGTGGACGCGGACGAAGCCGCCCTGCGCGCCGAGACGCAAGCCGGCATGCCGGTGGTGAAGGCGCCGCCCCGCCCGGGGCCGCACGCGCGCGCCCAAAGCCCCTGGCAGCGGCTCGACCCGAAGCGCCGCACCCAGGTGAAGCTCGGGGCGACGGCGGCCGGGGCCCTGGTGGTGATCGCGATCGTGCTCGCGGTGAGGAAGCCGGGGCCGCCGCCGGAAGACCCGCGCATGGCCCCCGCGCTGGTGCGCATGCAGGCGGCCCGGGCCGCGATTCGCGCCGAACGCTACGACGAGGCGGTGGCGGCCATCGCCGAGGCCGAAAAGACTTTCCCCGGAATCGACACCGAGCGCCTCGGGGAAAGGGCCGCGCAAGAGCTGGCGGCCCAGAAGGCCGCCGACGCGGTGCGAGCGCTCATCGAGCAGGACCGCTTCGAGGACGCGCGGGCCCAGCTCGCCACCCTGCCCACGTCCACCCTGAAGCGCGACGACGAGAAGAAGAAGCTCGAGGCGGCACTGACCGAGAGGGAGATTACCTACAAGCTCCGCAAGGCGGGCGAGCTGCTCGAGGCGAAGGACCTGGACGCCGCGAGGCAGGTGCTCGACACCCTTCCCCCCGAGCGCCAGCGCGAGCTGCAGGCCCAGGTCGAACAGGTCGAGGCCGAGGTGAAGGCCGAAAAGCGGGTCGAGGCGCTGCGCGGGGCGGCGCGGGCGGCAGCCGCCAAAAAGGCCCGCGAAGCGGCGCGCGAGGCCGAGCTGCAGCGGGCGTTCGCCGCGGTCGCCCGGAAGTTCCACGGGGGCGAGTACCTGAGGGCGGCGGCCGAGTGCGACCGCGTCGTCGACGAGAACCCAGGCGACCCGGACGTTCGAGAACGCTCGAAGCGCCTGCGCACGCTGATTCCCAACTTCGGGCGGAACTTCGAAGAGGGCCATAAGAAGTACAAGTCAGGCCAGTTGGCCAGCTCGGTGAAGCCGCTGCGGCGGGCCCGCGACCTGTACCAGCAGATCGGCTTCGAAGGGGCGCTCGGCCAGCAGATTGACGAAGAGCTCGCCGGGGCGGCGCTGGCCGCGGGGCGCGACGCCATGGCCCACGGCGACCTAGCTTCGGCGGCGCTCAACTTCCGCGATGCCGCCAACCTCGACCCTTCCGACTCGAGGGCGCGCGCCGGGCTGGACCAGGTCGGCGCCAGGGCCGAAGACCTCTTCACCGAGGCGTACATGGTGCGCGACCGCGACCCGCGCGAGGCCATCGCCAAGTTCAAGCTGGTGCTCGAGGTGACGCAGCCAACCTCGACCACCCACCAGCGGGCCAAGAGCCAGCTTGCCGCGCTTCAGCCCGATAAGCAGTGACCGCCACAGTGGTATAAGCGGGGCCCAGCCATGGAACAGTCGTCGCTGAGAGAGTTGGGGGCCGACCTGCTCGAAGGTGGGCAGACCGAGCGCGCGCTGGGCGTGTTCGCCGAGGCGGTGCGGCGGCAGCCGGCCGACCACCGTTCGCGCATGGCCGCGGGGCGCTGCTTCCAGTCGCTGGGCGAGAAGGAACGGGCAGTCACGGTGCTGCACGCCTGCGCCGAGGGGCTGCTCCGGCGCGACTACCTGCTGTCGGCGATCGCGGCCTGCAAGCTGGCCCTCGTCATCAACCCCGCCGAGCGGCGCATTCGCGAGGCGCTGCTCCGGGTGCACGCGCGCGCCGCGCGGGCGACGCAAGGAAGGGCGGCGGTGCCCCCGCCGCTGCCGCCCGAGTCGCTCTACGACGGCAAGGCGCAGGGCGACCTGATGACGCTCTCGGGCGAAGAGCTCTTGCACCAGGCGCTCGACGTGCTGGCCGCGCCCGACCCCGGAGGCGCGGCCGACGCTGGCGCGCGCCCCCCGCTGCCCCTGTTTGCCGACCTGACCCGCGACGCCTTTGTCGAGCTGGTCAGCCTGATGGGCTACCGCAGCGTCCAGGCCGACCAACCCCTGTCGCGCGAGGGCGAAGGGGGCGACGCGCTCTACGTCATCGTGGCGGGCAAGGCCGAGGTGTCGCGGCGGGCCGAGGGGAAGGCCGAGAAGACGCTGGGCTTCTTGGGCGGCGGGTCGATCTTCGGCGAGATGTCGCTGTTGACCGGGGCTCCGGCGACGGCGACGGTGACGGCGCAGGTCGACACCGAGTTGTTCGAGATTCGGCGCGAGCACCTGAATCAGCTCGCGACCGCGCACCCGAACGTGCACCAGGCGCTGGCCGAGTTCGCGCAGCTTCGCATGGCGCGAAACCTGATGACCGGGTCGCCGCTCTTCTTGCTCCTGCCCGAGCACGAACGGTTCGAGCTCTTGCGGCGCTTCTCGTTCCGCGCGCTGAAGGCGGGGGAACCGGCGCTGACGGAAGGGCAGCTCTCGCCGGGGCTGTTCCTGGTGCTCGCGGGCGAGCTGATGGTGCGCAAGGTAGACCCCGCGGGGGGCGAAGTCTCGCTGGGCGTCTTGCGAGAGGGCGACATCGCCGGCGAGATCTCGCTGTTGACGGGCCTCAAGGCGACGGCCACCGTGATGGCGACGCGCAAGTCCGCCACCGCCTTCCTGCCGCGCGAGTCGTTCTCCGAGCTCCTGACGGCCTTCCCCAACACCAAGGGCTACCTCGAGCGGCTCTCCGAAGAGCGGCTGAGGCAGATCGGCG
Source organism: Archangiaceae bacterium (assembly GCA_023248915.1). GTDB lineage: Bacteria > Myxococcota > Myxococcia > Myxococcales > Myxococcaceae > JAHFDQ01. Next base: position 5,883 of record JAHFDQ010000248.1, read on the forward strand.
AGGCGCTGCGCCCGGCCGAGATCATCGACGCCGACGAGTTGGTCGAGCCGGGCTGAGGGCGCGCCTCCTGCCCGCCGGGTGGGGCCGCTACTGGATGAGCGGCTTGGCCTCTTGCATCCACTGCTTCGCCATCGGGCGCTGGCCGGCGGCGATCAGCCGCTTGTTCACGTCTTCGAGGATGCCGTTCAGCCTCTCGCGGGGCGCCTGCTGAGTCTTCAGCTTGGTGAGCGCGAAGGCGTAGTTCTGGCAGCCGACGTCGTAGACCTTCTTGGCGAACATCGTGTCGCCCATGGTGAGGTAGGCGTCCGGCAGCGAGCCTGAACCGTCGGCGGGGGTGATGGGGGTCAGCACCTCGATGGCCTTGTCGTAGTCTTTCTTGGCGAAGAAGACCGAGCCCTTGGCGTAGTGGGCCTTGATGAGGTTGACGTTCTCGGCGGCCACGGCCTTGTCGTAGGCGACCATCGCGTCGTCGAGCTTGTCCATCGCCTTCAAGATGTCGCCCTTGATCAGCCAGTACCGGTCATCGCGGTCGAGCGCGGCGATCGCCTTTCCATCGACGGTAGGCAGCTTCACGTCGCGGAACGCGTTCTCGTAGTTGCCCAGCACCGCCAGCGCCACGTCGGAAGCGCCCAGCGCCTGAAGCTGCTGCGCGGCGTCGAAGTAGAAGAACGGCGCCGTCTTCCGCTTGGCGATGGCGGCGTTGAAGGCGTCGGCCGTTCCGGCATCTTTCTTGGCGGCCAGGGCGTGGGCCTTGGCGAACAGGGCAAAGTACTCTTCCGGGTTCTTGGACAGCGCCTCGTTTGCCGCGGCCAGGGCGTCGTCGGGGCGGCCCTCGAAGGTGGCCAACTCGGCCTTGACCGTCAGCGCCCGGGCGAGGAGGCCCGGCGACAGCTCGGCCTCGCGCCCGAGGATCTCGGCCAGCGTGTCCGCGGCTTCTTTCACCCGGTCCTTCTTGTAGATGGCGGCGAGCGAGCGCCCGAGCCGGGCCTGGAAGTGATCTGGGTTGGCCGAGATCGCCTTCGAGAAGGCGTCGAAGGCGTGGAGGAACTGGCCCTCTTCGATGAGCGCTTCGCCGTAGCCGGTCGAGAATCGCGGGTCTTTCCATGCCTTGTCCATCGCCTGCGAGAAGCCCTGCTTGGCGACGCCCAGTTCTCCCATCGCCTGGTGCGAGCGGGCGAGCACGTACCAGAGCCGCGCGCTCGAGGCGCCGCGCTTGCGCAGGTCTTCGATGAAGGTGGTCGCTTCCCGCGGCCGGCCGTCGATGATGAAGAGCATCGCGCGGGTGCCGAACCGCTCTTCGACGCGCGACTTCTCCTCTTCGCTCTTCGAGAGCGAGTCCCGGGCCTTGGCCTCTTCGCCGGGCAGCCGGTGAATCATCCACCGTTCCATGTGCAGGTCGGACGCGACGGCGAGGGCGTCGGGCTGGCTCGAGTCGATTCTGAACACGCCCTCGAGAATGGCGAGCGCCTTCTCGAGGTCTTTGGGGTTGTCGCGCAGCGCGGCCTGCCGCGTTTCCTTCATCAGGTCGGCGATGTCCTTACGCCGCTGGCCGCGTTGGATGTAGAAGAAGACCGCTCCTGCGAGCAGGACGGCGACGACGAGAATCTGGAGGGACGCCGACTTGAAACTTTCGGGCTTCTTCCAGTCCTGCTTCCTATCCTCGACCGCCATCGAATGCCTCCGACCCTTGGTGCCGGTTTTCTCGAACAAGCTCGAACGCTTACGCCGGCCTGTAGGGGCGCGTCGGTATAGCGTCGCGGTCGAAGGGCTGTCAACGAACGCGTGACGCCCGAGGAGGCTCGACGATGGCCGTCTACACCCAGCTCACCGACGCTGACTTCGCGGAAACCGCCAGGGCCTTCGGCCTCGGGCCGGTCGTCGACTTCCGCTTCGTGCCCGAGGGGTCGATCAACACCAACGCCTGGCTGACGTCTGCCCGGGGACGGCACTTCGTTCGCCACACCACCGTACGCAGCCAGGCCGACCTCGACTTCGAAGCGGCCCTGCTGGGGCACCTCGCGGAAGGCCGTTTCCCGGCGCCGACGCTGGTGCGCACGACCGAGGGCGCCCCGAGCTACGCCCTGGCCGGCGGGCGGGTGAGCGTCTTTCTGCCGCTGGCGGGTGACGAGCTGACCCGGGGCCAGCTCTCGTCGGACCACGCCGAGCGGCTGGGGGCCGAGCTCGGCAAGCTGCACCGGCTGACCAACAGCTTCGGAGGTGAGCGCCCGAACCCGTACGGGCTGCCCGTGGTGGAAGCGTGGGTGCAGGGCCTCATCGGGAGCGCCGACGCGGCGGCGCGGGACGCCGCGGCCGAGCTGACCCGGGCGCTGGGCCGAGTAGGGGAGCGCGCGCTGGCGCTGTTGCCCAGGGGCATCATGCACGCCGACCTCTTCATGGACAACGTGAAGTGGCTCGGCGACCGCGTCTCGGCCTTCTTCGACTTCGAGATGGCGTGCCGCGACGCCTACGTGCTCGACGTGGCGATCACGCTGAACGCCTGGTGCTTCGACCGCGACCGGGGCGGCTACCAGTGGGACCTGGCCCGGGCCCTGGTGCGCGGCTACCGGGCCGAGCGCCCGCTCGGCGACCGCGAGCGCCAGGCGCTGTTCTCGGAAGCGATCTTCGGCGCCATTCGCTACACCGCCAGCCGGATTCGCGACTTCCACCTGTCGCCCCTGCCCGCCGGCCGGCTGGCGAAGAAGGACTTCACCA
>JAHFDQ010000673.1 GCA_023248915.1 Archangiaceae bacterium
CCAGTCGAAAGCCCAGTGGCCGAGCCCAGGAAGACGTACGCCTTCCCGGTGTGGGTTCCCGGGCCGTCGAAGTACTGCTCGCCCACGACGATGTCTGAAAGCCCATCGCCGTTGACGTCCCCGGCCCCGGACACGGAGTAGCCGAAGTCCGCGCCCGCCTGGCTCGCGCCCACCACCTGCCAGGCCGGAGCGGTGATGAGTGGATCGACGGCGAGAGGGTACCGCCCGCCTTCTTCCACCACGATGCGAATCCGTCCGGCGCCAGGTCGAGCAGCGTGCCACTCCAGGGACGCCCGAAGCTGCCGGCCGTCCGCATCGAGCACCTTGAGGCCGTCGTAACGCAGGGTCTCCTCCTGCCCCTTACCGAAGCCCAACGCCTGGCCGCCGCGCGACAGGCCTTCCGGCGCTTCGACCCACCCCTCGACGACGAGTGCCTTCCCCGAATCGGGAGGTTGGTCCACCAGGAAGGTCTGCTCCAGCCCCTCGGCCCGGTTCTCGTACACCTCGGTCACCGCCCCCCGCCGGTACAGCACCCGCTTGCCTTCGGTCTCTGGCAGCGCGGCCGAAACGGCCCGGCCGCCCACGGACTCCAAGGTGAAGGTCCACCGCCAGTCCACGGACTTCGGCTCGACCTCCACCCCGCCCTCGCCAAAGAAGGCCCTGAACCCCTTCCCGTTCGCGATGAAGCGCCCGCCGCCTGCCCTGGGCGAAGCCAACGGGTTCAGCGGAACAATCTGGAGCTTTTCGTCCTCGACGGCCGACACAATCTGCGCCCACCAGTCGGGGTGATCCCTCTCGATGAAGTTCTCTGGGCGGCCCGTCTCGGGCTGCCCCCAGAGGCCCAGCCCGAGAGCGCCCAGCCCCCAGAGAAGCACGGGGGCCCAGAGTCCCCTGTCAGCTCGAGACATCCGAAGGTCTCCCTCGCCCGGCGAAGCGGACTGTATCAAGTTGGGGTCTTCTGGAAGCGGGCGTTCGCGTGGCGCTCAGAATGGGGCACAGGGTCCAGCGATTCCCGTGAAATCCAAACGCCGGGCGCCGAAAGCCCGGGCCCGGCGCCACGGAACCGCCCAGTGGCCCTACAGGCCGCAGCCGAAGTCGGGCGGGCCCGCGTCCTTGTAGGCGACGCCCGGCGAGGGCAGGCAGACCACCGACTGAATGCAGACCGCCGGCACGGCGATGCCGAACTTGCAGACCGAGGTGATGCCTCCGTCCGTCGTGTTCGGGCACTCCGCCGTCTGGCCGGGCAAGGTGCACTTGCACGCCTTCGGGTGGCCGCCGTCCTGCAACCTCTCGGTCAAGTCCACCGAGCAGATGCCGCCGTCGTTGGTCGGGCCGATCGAGCAGTCGTCGTTCGTCTCGCAGTAGTTGTCGTCGCCGTCGGCGGTCAACTTGGGCTTGAACGGCGTCGCCGAGTAGGTGGCCGGGCAGCCCTTGACGTCTTTGCCGACTCCGAACGAGTCCTTGGTGGTGTCGTTCCAGGTCGACGGTGCGCACATGGCCACGCCGTCCGACCCGTCGGGCCTCTTCCCGGCGTTGACGCACAGGTTCGGCAGCGGGCTACAGGTCGGACTCTTCGACCCGTTCGAGCAGGCGCCGGCGAGCCAGGCGGGTGGCGTGTACGTCATGCAGTCCTCTTCGCTCTGGCAGACGGTGCAGAACGGCGGCGCGGGGGCGGTGTAACAGCCGATGGCGTTGCGCTGGCTGACGGGCGGGCACGGGTCGGCCACGCCGTCGGCGTTCTTGTCCTCGCCGCAGCAATACTGGCCGCGCGAACAGGCCAGGCGGGCGCCTCCGGCCTCGACGCAGGTCTTCAGCACGCAGACGTTGGTGCCGCCGTCGCCGGGCGAGCACTTGAAGCCGCCGCGGCAGTCCGGGAAGCCCTGGTTGGTGATGGGGTCGACGCCCATGCGGCAGTCGTCCTTGCACTGGAACGCGCCGCGGTCGCAGTAGCCCACGTAGTTCGAGTCGGCGGGCAAACTGGGGCACTCGAGGGTGTCCATGCACTCGCCGTTGGCGCGGCACCGCTTCAGCGACAGGCCGCCTCCCTTGAGCTGCTCGGCCGCGCACTTCTGCTTCGGACCGCCGAAGGGGTTGGCCGCGGTGTCGGTGCAGTCGGTGTCGGCCGTGCACGCCGGTCGGCACCGGCCCGCGCCGAAGAAGAGCGAGCTCGGGTCGAGGTTGGCTTCGTCGACCCAGCAGACTTTATTCGGCGGGCAGCCGGGGAAGGCCTCGGCATTCTGCGCGAAGTCCCAGCGGCAGCGCGCCTCGCACAGGCAGGCGGTCTTGTTGCAGACCGAGCCTCCGGGACAGTCCTTGTCTTCGCCGCAGCCGACCTGGGAACAGTCGTTGCTCTGGGGCTTACAGTAGCCCTGGCCGTCGTTCATCATTCCGCAGCCGCACGACGGGCCGATCTGGACCTGGAGGCAGTACTTCTTGCCGCCTGGGTCGCCCGAGATGGTCCGGCAGCTCCCCGCCGGGTCGAAGGTGCCGCCCACTCCGCACTGGCTGGGGTCGGTGCATTCGTCGCACACCGCGCGTCGGCGCCGGCAGACTCCCGGGAAACCGGCGTCGTTCGTCTCGGTGACGCAGCGGCACTGCAGCCCGTAGTGCCAGCAGTAGTCGGTGTCGTCCTGGGTCTCGCAGTTGGTGTCGTCGTTGCAGCCCCGGGCTGGAATGCAGTCGCCGTTCGACGTGTCGCAGCGCAGGCCCTGGTTGAACTGTTCGCAGTCGTCGTCGCGAATGCAGTGGAACCCGGCGTCGGGCACTCCGGCGTCGACCCCTGCGTCTTCCTCGGTCGGGCCGGCGTCTTCGACCGGAGGCGGGGGAGGCGGCGTCGGCTTGGGACAGGCGGCGAGCGCCAGCGCGAGCGCGGCTACGAGGCCCTGGGGCCAAGGGCGTTGGGACCGGG
>JAHFDQ010000025.1 GCA_023248915.1 Archangiaceae bacterium
ACCGTGCGCGTGGAGACCTCGATGAGCTCGGCGTCGGCCACCGAGTGGTCGTTCTCCTCGCCGTCCATGCGACAGAAGGTCTCGAAGCCCCCCGTGACGAGGACGTCGCCGCAATCGAGCACGGTGAGCGCAGGCTTCTCGCGGTAGTGCGCGAGCTGAACTTCGAAGGCGGGGCATCCGGGACCCTGTACGCGAACCCAGGCTGCCTGGCCCCTCACCTCTGCCATCGCGCTCACCCCGCTCGTCGGCCTCGCCGCGGTCGGCAGCGCCCCCCCGCCTTGCCGCCAGAGATTGGCCTTGGCCGCGAACACCTCCGGGCCCGCGCGGAGATACTGGTAGGTCTTCAGGTCGTAGTACTTGCCGCCGTCGACCTGGATGTCCCCATCGGCGAGCAGCACGCAGTTCGGGGCGCTTCTCGGTTCGTGCATCCGGGCCAGTTGAATCCAGCGAAACGCGCTAGTCATACGCGTCCAATGGTGCAACTGCGGCGCCGCCCGCCAGGCTCGGCGCTACGGAGGGTTGCGCGGGCCACCGCCCCAGAACGGTGCAGCCTGGTTCATCTCGGCCCGATTTCACGGTTCACGGGCAGCCGGCGTCGGCCGCGTAGGGCGGGCTCACGACGGCGCCGGGGTTCACGACGCAGGCCGGGCCCGCGGCTCGGAAGACAATCATCCCCACGGCGCCCCCTCCTCCGCCGCCGGTGGCGTCGGCCGGGCCCGGCGTCGGCGCCGTCGTTCCCGCGCCGCCGTTTCCGCCTGCGCCACCGACGCTGGCGCCGCCCGTACCGCCAAACGCCGGAATCGCGTCAGAGCTCGACCCGTCCGCGCCGGGCTTGCCCGCCTCGTCTGCGTCGGCGCCTTCCCCTCCCGCTCCACCGTTGGCGGTGACTCTGGCGCCGCCGTTCACCGTCAGCACCATCGCCTCGAGTCGCAAGCCGCCGCCACTTCCGCCGCCCCCTCCGCCGCAGCGCTGAGACAGCGCGCCGCCGACGCCGCCTCCTCCGCTGACGCTGATCTGTGCCCCAGAAGTCACGCGTAGCTCGCCCGCGACCGAGATCTGGAGCGCTCCACCGCCGGCACCGCCGCTTCCGCCGTTCGAGAGCCCGAAGCCGCCGTTCCCGCCGGGGCAGCCTCCGACGAGGGGCGCCAGATTGCTCAGGAGCGCGGCGCCGCCGACGCCTCCAGGGACGTTGCCGGTGTCGGCGGTTCCTCCCGCGCCGCCGGCGGTCGCGAACGCACCTCCGCCGCCGCCCGACGCGCGCACGGTCGCGTTCTGGCCGCCGTCTTCCCCGGTCTGGATTCCGCAGGCTGGCCTGTTTCCACCGGCTCCCGAGGCAGTGCCCACGCCCCGGGCGTCGATGACTCCGTCGAGGGCGGTCACTCCGGCGCTGAACACGGCGAGGATGACCGGACGGTTTCCCGTCAGCCGCAAGCTGCCCGTCGTGGCGACCACGAGGGACGACATCGACAGGACGACCGCCGACTCGGTGCTGCCCGATTGGGTGATGTTGTAGACGGCCGGCGCTGGGCCGCCGCACCAGTTGCCCGAGACGGCGCCGCTGGACGAGTCGAACGACACCGCGCAGTCGACGTTCACGGGTCCGCCAACAGGCACCGCCGTCGGAACGAAGTTCGCCGGTGAGTAGGTGAAGCCGGTCGGGGGTACGCAGGCGCCGGCGTTGCACGCGCCCCAACCTCCGTCGCAGCCAGCGCCGTCTTGCGCCGGATCGGGGACGTACGCGCAACCGCCGTCGCCGTCACACGGCGCGGCGGCAGGCTTCTGGCAAGCCGGAGGATTGGTGCATGTGTACGAAACTCCAGCGCACACCGCTGCCGCGGAGCAGAAGTCCGTAGTCGTGCAGGCCTGACCGTCGTCGCAGGTGTCTCCTCCTCGCACGGTGTACAGGCACACGCCCGCGTCGCAGGTGCCGGGGCTCGCGTTGCACTGCGTCGGCGCCACGTTGCACGACAGGGCCGCCCCGACGCACTCGCCAAACGCGTCGCATTGGTCCAGGTTGGTGCAGGGGTCGCCATCGTCGCACGTCCCGCCTGCCGGCAACGCGGCGTAGTCGCAGGCACCGCTGGCCGGCACGCAGACGCCCGCCGCGCGGCATTGAGGGGGCAGCGGGCAGGTAACGGCGACACCCCCACCACAGGCCGCGCCGGAACAGATCGCCCCGAGGAAACAAGGCCCGGCGTCGCACGGGACCGAGGCGCAGTCCGGGTCGGCACAGTCGAGGAGCGTGTCGGAGTCGTTGTCCGTGCCGTCGGCGCAGTTGACCTCGGAGTTCGAGGGCACGCACACACCGTCGTTGCGGCACAGGCCGCCGCCGTCGCAGGGAGTTCCGGGCGCGGCCAGCGGGTATTCGCACCCCGCGTCTTTCGAGCAAGCTCCGGCGGGCTGTCGGCAGGCCTGGCTCGGCGTGCTGCACGTGCGAGGCTGCCCATGGCACACGCTCGCCGTGCAAAAGTCATCCACGGTGCAGGGGTCGCCGTCGTCGCAGGGCAGGCCCGCGCACGAAGCCTGGGCACAGTCCGTGACGCCATCGCAGTCGTCGTCGAGACCGTTGGTGCAAAGTTCGGGCTGGCCTGGTTGGACCGCGCTCGCCCGGTCGTCACAATCCGTTCCTCCGCCGCCGTCCGGTTCGGCCCGCACCCAGCCGTCACCGTCTTCGTCAACGGCGGTGAGCTCGAACGAGCGCCTGACCAGCGCTTTTCGGGGCACCTCGACCGCGGAATCTTCCAGGCGCGCTACCACCTTGCCCGAACAGTCCCGCTCTCGCGCCAGGGCGGTCACCCTAAGGGTGCTGCTCCAGCCCGGCTCTTTGACAACGGCGAAGACATAAGGCCTGTCGAAAGGTGGCACCGTGACCGCCACCTTGGACGAAGAGGGCTCGACGCCAGTTGCCGCCGCGTCAGAAACCTGCAGCTCGAAGCAGCCGGGGCGAAAGTTCACCGCGCGAAGCTGGACGCGTACGGCTCCCTCGAGCGGTGCATCGCAAGTGCACGCGCAAAGGCAGGTTGCCCAGAGTCCCGCCAGCACCAACGCCGTCACGCGCGACGTCATCGTCACATGGTACCGCAAGCGGCCACTCCAGGGCCGCCGACAGATGCCAGGGCGATTCTCGCGAGCCTTGTCTTGCTGGCGACGCGGGCATCGACAGGCCGAGCGGGCACGCGAGCCCGAGAATCTCGGGGAATAAGCGGGGCGGCGGACGCTATGCTGCGAAGCGCCTTGCGCCGCCCGCCCGCCTTCCTCTTCGCCCTGGTGCTCGCCGCAGCGCTGCCCGCCCGGGCAGCCGACGGCACCTGCCCCGCCGACATGGCGCGCGTCCCTGGTCTGCGTGCCTGCATCGACCGCTTCGAGGCCTCTCTCGAAGGGGGCGTGCCCGGCGGCCCCGACGGCAAAGGCATGACGGCGCACGCCGTTTCGCGCAAGGGCGTGAAGCCTTCGACGAGCATCAGCCAGCTCCAGGCGGCGGCCGCCTGCGCGAAGGCGGGCAAGCGACTGTGCCAGCGGGACGAGTGGACCGCCGCCTGCAAAGGGCCCGAAGCGAAGCGAAAGTACCCCTACGGAGACCGCTACGAGCCGCAGCGCTGCAATGACCGCGCGCGCTCGCGCCGCCAGAAGAGCCCCGCTTCTGTCCCGACCGGCAGCTTGAACGCCTGCCGTACCCCTGAAGGAGTCCATGACTTGTCCGGCAACCTCTGGGAGTGGCTCGCTGCTCCTGCCGGCGCGCGCTCGGCTTCGCTGGTGGGCGGCGGCTACGGCAACGACTCCGAGGACGACAACCTCTCGTGCGTCCCCGAAGACCCGATGGGCCAGCCGCTCGAGCAGCAGGTCGACGGCATCGGCTTTCGCTGCTGCCTGTCGCTCGCGCCGTAGTCCGGCGGCCGGCCTAGTAGCTCCAGAGCACCTTCACGTCCGAGACCGAGGGTTTCACGCCGTCGGTGGTCGTCGAGAGCTTCACCTCGAGCTGGAGCCAGCGATGGTGATTCAGGAAGGCGCAGCCGGCGAAGCTCGCGGGGCTGGTGGTGAAGGGGCCGCACCACGCGGTGGCGGCGCCGGCGGCGAAGGCCGCTTCGGTGTCGGCCGCTCGCGCCTGGACCGCGACCTCGGTGCCGGCGGGGACGATGGCGGTCCACTCGGCGTGATCCCAGATCGCCTGGACGTAGCTCGAGTCGTAGTCCTGAACCCAGGTGCCCTCGCGCAGGGTGATGGTTCGAAGCTGAATGCCGGTCATGTCGCTGTAGGTGTAGAGTTCTTGGCCGACGTCGACGTCGAAGCGCGCTTCGCGCACCCCGGCGGGCGTCCAGCGGTTGACCCGGCCCTGCGCCCAGACCTGGGGCGACCAGAGCTTCCCCGCCTTGTCCACGGCCACGCCGTGGTTCGACAGGCCCTCGGGGTCGGCGAAGACCTCAGTCGACAGGAGAGTGGTGCCCGGAGCATCGAGCGTCAGCTTCACGACCCCGAGAGTGCTGCCGCCGTACGACGAGCCCCAGACCGTGCCGTCGGGGTGAACGGTCACCGCGGTGATGCCGGTCACCCCCGAGCTGAAGTTGGCGTAGGGCGGGTCGCCGTCGATGCGGTGCATGTCGCCGCTGCCGTTCCAGCCCCCAAACCAGACGCGATTCTTCGAGTCGATTGCCACCCCGTAGTAGTAGGGGTTGGGCACCGAGTCGACGAGCTGTACCAGGGCGGTGTTCACCTTCTGGGTCGGGCTGCTCGCGGTCCACAGGAAGCCGCGCCCATCGATGGCGACGCCGTAGACCGGAACGCCCAGGCTGAGCGAACCGGCGATTTGACAGCGCGGGGGGCTCTGCGTGGTGTCCACCTGCGTGCCCGAGACTTTCCACACCGACATGCCGTTCCAAGTGCCGGCCCAGGCATAGCCGTCGGCGTCGATGGCGACGCCGCGCACCCAGCCGGGGACGTCGGCGCGGCAGATGAGGTTGCCGTTCAAGTCGAGGTGCGCCATCGACGAGCAGGTGAAGTCGTTCTCCAGGCCGCTGACGAGGCAGCGGTTGCCGACCCACACCGTGCCGTCGAGAGCAACCGCCGTGCGCGAGGGATTCATTCCGTAGCTGGGCATCTCCCACTGCTTGACGCCGGTCTCGGTGTTCAGCTGCGCTACGAGGTTCAGGTTCGTGACTGAGATGTAGATGTAGGGGAGCAGCGCGTTGGTCAAATCGCCCAGGGTGATGGCTGAAGGGTTGACTGAATCCGGCACGACGCTTGTGCAGGTGCGGCCTGGCACGGCGCAGGTGCCGGGGGTGTTGTAGTCCTGGGTGTAGCAGGGCGCGGGAGGACAGGTGCCGCAGGCGTTCAGCACCCCCTCATCGACGAGACCGTTGCAGTTGTTGTCCTGGCCATCGCAGACCTCGGCGGTGGGGACGACCCCGCCCACGCACGTGGTCCACGCGCCCTGGGTGCAGGTCTGCGTGCCCTTCTGGCACAGCCCGACGTCGGTGCCGCAGGCTCGAGTTTGGCCCTCGGGGCAGTTGCAGTTGTCGTCGACCTGGCCGTCGCAGTCGTTGTCGACGCCGTCGCCGCAGACCTCGAGCAACGGTTTGACGTCACCCGTGCAGGGGCCCCAATGCTCTTCGACTTCCGTGCGCACGCAGTACTGCAGGCCCGCGTGGCAAGGGCCGACGCCGCGGGTGGCGCTGGGACCGCCGTAGCAGGCCTGATTGTTGAGGCCGCCGCAGCCGCAGCCCTCGTCCACCGTGCCACTGCAGTTGTTGTCTAGCCCGTCGCCGCAGACCTCGGCCGGCGCGGCGCCGCAGCCGCCGCAGAGGTTGGTCACCCCTTCGTCGGTCAGGCCGTCGCAGTCGTTGTCCTTGCTGTCGCACAACTCAGGCTGAAGCGCGACGCCGCCCGTGCAGGCGCCCCACTGGCCGCCGGCGCAGACCTGAGTGCCGGCGCGGCATTCTCCGACGTTCGAGCCGCACCCGCGCAGGGCGCCGTCGACGAGGCAGGGGCAGCTCATCTCGGCGTCGTCGAGGGTGCCGTTGCAGTCGTTGTCCTTGCCGTTGCACGAAAGGGCCGTCGGGACGACCTCGCCCACGCAGGCGCTCCAGGCGTAAGAGCCGTTGGCCTGCAGCACACAGTCGTGCCTGCCGCCGACGCAGGCGCCGACGCCACCGGTCTGGGGGGAACCGCCGTAGCAGGGCTGGTGGGTGGGCGGGTGGCAGGCGCACGCGCCGCCATCGCACTGGCACTGAGGGTCGCAGGTGCCGCACCCGTCGTCGATGGTGCCGTTGCAGTCGTTGTCCAGGCTGTCGCCGCACGCCTCGCCGGGCGTCGCGCCGCAGGCGCCGCAGGCGTTCAACTGCCCCTCGTCGACGGCGCCGTTGCAGTTGTTGTCTTGACCGTCGCAGAACTCGGCCGTTGGCAGCACCACGCCCACGCAGGGGCCCCAGGCGAAAGTCGAGTCGCAGCGCTGTTGGCCGTGATGGCACGGGCCGACCCCGTCGGTGCCGCCCGGGCCGCCGTAGCACTCGCGGCTCAGGCTCGGGGTGCACCCGCAGGGACTCTCGTCGATCTGGCCGTCGCAGTTGTTGTCCTTCCCGTCGGCGCACATCTCGAGGGCGCCAGGGTGGATCGCCGGGTCGGCGTCATCGCAGTCGGGGCCGAGCGAGCAGCCAGGGCCGTAGCCGTCACCGTCGCCGTCGACGCACGGCCCGCCGTCGCCCGGCCCACCGTCGCCTGGCCCGCCGGCGTCCAGTCCGCCCGCGTCCAGTCCGCCGTCTCCTGCCTTGACGACCAGGGCGCCGCCGCAAGTGCAGGCGGCCGCCGAGAAGACGGCGGCGCTCAGTATCGAGGCACTGACCAGAGCACGCACGATTGACTCCAAGCGGCCAGGAAACAACGGCCTCGGGGCGCAACGCCTCGCCTCAGAATACCCCAACTGGGCGCCGAAGGCTGTCGCCGCGGTCAGCCCCCCCGGATTCTTGGGAGGCTGCGCCAACTGCCGAGTTTCGCGTTGCGCGCGTGCGCGTTCAGACTGACGTTCTCGAGCGCGAGCACTGCGGCGGGCGAATGCGCGTGACGGCGTTCGTCACCGACATCGGGCTGGCCCGGGAAGTCCTCGGGCGCCTCGGTTTGGGCAACCGGCCCGCGCCGCTGGCCACCGTTGCCGGGCCGCCGCAGCTCGCCCTCGGCTTCCAGAGGGGACGCCGCCCCGGACACGCCGGAGTCGGTCACCCACCACGCCCGCACCCCTGCTGCTCGCGACCGCCGCGAGGGGACCCTCTGCGCAAGGGGCCGAGAGCTGCCACGTCGTCACGCCACGCTCCGCCCGCACCAGCACCCCACCCGCTCAGCGGGAGCGCCGTCTACTTGCCCGGCAAGGGAAGATCGGCGCTTATCCCGACTTGAAGCCAGGGCAAAGACTTCGACCCTCGCCGTCGACACCGACACCACCCTGGCGCGCCGTCCCGGCCCTCTTCGTCGCAGGCGTCCTCGACGCCACGACCCGCGAGCGCCTCAATGCGTCCTATGCTCGGCTCGCGACCGTGTGGGTCGACACCCCGGACAGACCCAGCGTGTCGAACGAAGTCGCTCCGCGACAACGGCAGGCTGGAACCGGGTGGATTGGGCACGGTACGATGCCAAGGCAGTTCGGCGATTTGGGCGCTGATTCGGACTCTTCGGCCTCGGGGGAACAGCCAAGTCATGATCCCGTCGCACTCCATCGCGGCCTCCGACCGGCCAGGCGGGTCCCCGTGTATGCGCTGGTCCACCGCGGGGCCGGCGGTCCACGGCGCCTGGCGCGTCATTCACACGACTTTCGCCATGCTCGTGCTCGGCACCGCCGGCGTCGCGCAAGCCCAGGTTGCTTTCACCACGGCCGCCTCCGCCCAGACAGGCGTCTCCAACACCCTCACCTACGCGCTCACGATTCCTGCTGGCGCGAATCGCTTGCTGATCGTCTCCGCGCAGATCGGAAGCAACTGCGCGTCGTCCACTCCAACGGTTACCGGCGTTACCTACGCCGGAGTCGCTCTCACACGCATCACTTCCATCGTAGGAACGCCCTGCGGGCCTGCCGCGACCCGAAGCGAGCAGTGGCGACTCATCGCGCCCGCCACGGGGACCAACGACGTCGTCGTCACGCTTTCGGCAATACCAGACAGCCTTCACAGTGGGGCCATGGCCTTCGCCGGGGTCGATCAGGCGGCACCGGTGCGGGCCTTCGCTTCCGCGAGCGGAACGGGACTGTCTTCATTCGTCAGCGTCACGAGCGCCATCGGTGACCTGGTCGTCAATACCGTGGGCCAGGGCGGTAGCGTCACGGCCCCGGGAGGTGGCCAGACACAACGATTCCTCTTCAACTGGAGTAGCAGCACCACGCTTGACAACTCGGCTGGTAGCACCGCGCCAGGGGCCGCATCGGTGGCCATGACCTGGACCTTCGGCTCATCCGATGAGTGGCAGACGATGTCCTCCTCCCTGCGCCCCGCTCGCCAGCTGGCCTTCACCACGCCCGCGCGGACTCTTACCGCCGGCGGCTGCCCCGGCGCCGCGGGCGCCATCACCGTGCAGCTTCAAGACGGCGTCGGAAACCCGGTGACTGCCGGGGCGGGTGGGCAGGCGTTCACGGCCTCTTCCAGCTCGACGGGCACGGTAACCTGGTTCACCGACTCTGCGTGCACCACGACCGCGGCGGGTGGCGGTTTCACCATCCCCAACGGGGCCAGCACCGTCTCTCTCTACTACAGGGACACCAGGGCGGGCTCACCCTCGGTCAGCCTCGCCAACGGCTCGGGCGTCGCCAACCCTTCTCCGCAGGTGCACACCGTCAACGCCGGGGTTCTGAGCAGCTTCCTGGTCGAGGCAGCGGGAGCGAGCGGCAATTGGTACGGCGGAGCCTGGACCCATCGACGGCGAATCACCATCGACAACACCAGGGTGGGTCCGGGTGGCGTAGCGGATTTCCCGTTTGTAGTCAGCCTTCCAGCAGACGCCGACCTTTCGAGCAACGCGCGACCGGACGGGTTCGACATGCTCTTCACCGCAGCCGACGGCATGACGAAGCTGAGCCACGAGGTCGAGCGCTACTCGAGCGCCACCGGGGAGCTCGTCGCGTGGGTGAAGGCGCCGAGCGTCTCTTCCGCGGCCCCCACCGACACCTACCTGTACTACGGCAATCCGGGGGCGACCGATCAGCAGAACGCGGTCAGCGTGTGGAGCAACGGGTACGGGGGCGTCTGGCACCTCAGGGAGACCACCGGGGGAGCAGGAGCCATCAAGGACTCCACCTCCAACGCCAATCACGGAACTGACGGCAACAGCCCCGCGTTGGGCGCGCCAGGGAAGCTCGCCGGGGCAATAGAGTTTGACGGGGTGAATGACGATGTCGTGATTGGGGACTACAGCGCGTTGGAATTCACCAACGGCACCCAAGGCGCGGTTTCGTTTTGGATGAAGGTGAACGCGTATCCCACTCTCGGCGACGGAATCATCGTCGACAAGTACGATTCGTCCGTCGGGTACGGGGGATACTTCTTCCGAATGAAGGACGTAGACACGGACGGCACGCTAGATGACCTGCGGCTCTTTGTGCACGGAACAGCCAACTGCAACGGGTGCGGGGCCGGTCCGAACCTCCTCAACGTGCCGCTTGGTCAGTGGCTCCACGTGGTTAGCACCATTGACCTCATAGCTGGCTCGACCGGGTTCTACGTGGACGGGTCCCTTGTCATGAACGAAGCCGGCATCTATGGAGAGTTGGTCAGTGCCAATGCGTTGACTCTTGCGAGGGCGTCGGGGGGCAGCTTCGCGTTCTTCAGCGGCGCCATCGACGAGGTGCGTGTGTCGAACGTCGCGCGGTCGGCCGCCTGGATTACCACCGAATACAACAACCAGAACTCCCCCTCGACGTTCTACAGCGTGGGCGCGCCGGAGACCGTGGGTGGCGGACCCATCGGGACGCAGACCGCGGGGACGCCCTTCAGCATCAAGGTCACCGCCCGGGATTCCAACAACAACACGGTAGCTGGCTTCACAGGGACGGTGGACCTCGCCTCAACGGGAATCCTCTTGGCGGGCGGGGGCACCACGGCGACCTTCACGGCGGGGGTGTTGATTTCGACCGGCGTGACGATCTCGAGCGCGGGGACCTTCACCATCACCGCGACGAGGACTGCGGGGGCAGAGGCGGGGACGAGCAATGCATTCCTGGTGAACGCGGGGGCGTTCGCGAAGCTGCAACTCCTGGTGCCTGGAGAGACGGCGGCGCCGGGGACGGCGAGCGGAAAGACGGGGACGCCCTCTGCGCAGACGGCAGGGAGTGCCTTCGCGGTCACGGTGCGTGCGGTAGACGCGTACTGGAACCTGGTGAGCTCGACCGACACCGTTGGGCTGAGTTCGAGTGACGCCATCGCGACCTTGCCGGCGAACGCGGCACTGGCGGCGGGGAGCCAGAACTTCAGCGTGACGCTGAAGACGGCGGGGACTGCGACGGTGTCCGCATCCGACATTACGAACGGGACGAAGCCGGCCAACACGAGCCCCTCGATTGCCGTCAACGCCGCGGCGGCAAGCCGGCTCGCCTTCACCACCCCCCCGCGGACGTTCACCGCGGGAACCTGCCCGGGCGCCGCAGGCGCCATCACCGTCCAGCTCCAGGATGCCTTCGGCAACGCCGTCAGTGCCGGCGCAGGTGGGCAGGCAGTCACTGCCTCCTCGACGTCGACGGGGACGGTCACCTGGTACACCGATTCGGCCTGCAGTGCGACGGCGGCAGGTGGCACCTTCACCATCCCCAGTGGGGCGAGCACCGCCAGCGTCTTCTACAGGGACACCCGGGCCGGCGCCCCCTCCGTCAACCTCACCAACGGCTCGAGTCTTGCCAACCCGGCGTCGCAATTGCACGCGGTCAATGCCGGCCTGGCCTCGAAGCTGGCAGTCTCGGCGGTGTCCGGCAGCACCACCGCCGGAAGCAGCATTGCCCCGGACATCGTGGTGACCGTGCAGGACGCCTTCGGCAACACCGTCACCTCGTCCTCAGCAAGCATCACCGCCGCCATCGGCGCCAACCCGGGAGGCGGCACTCTCTTCGGCGCGAGTCCCGTAGCCGCCGTTGCCGGCATCGCCACTTTCTCCAACCTCTCCATCGACAAGGCAGGAGTGGGCTACACCCTCACTGTCTCGTCGGGCGGTCTCGCCGGCGCCACCTCCGGCACCTTCAACATTGTCCCGGCGACGGCCAGCAAGCTGGCCTTCACCGTTCAACCGGCAACCACGGGTGCCGGAGCGGCTCTTGCCCCCACGGTGACGGTACAGGACGCCTTCGGCAACACGGTCACCTCTTCGAGCGCCAGCGTCTCCATTGCCATCGGCACCAACCCCGGCGGTGGGGTACTTTCCGGAACCAACCCGAAGAGTGCCGCCTCGGGCGTCGCAGCTTTCGCCGACCTCTTCATCGACAAGGTGGGAGTCGGCTATACCCTGACGGCTGCTTCGGGCGGCCTCACCGGCGCCACCAGCATCGGTTTCAACATTGGCCCCGGAGCAGCCACTCGACTGGCCTTCACGGTGCAGCCGCTGGACACCGCCGCAGGCGCAGCCATAACGCCCACCGTGACCGTACAGGACGCCTACGGCAACACCGTGTCCACCGCGACGCCCATCATCACTGTGGCCATCGGCGCCAACCCGGGCGGAGGCGTGCTGTCCGGCACCAGCCCGAAGGGCGCCGTGGCCGGAGCGGCCTCCTTCGCCGACTTGTCCATTGACATGGCGGGCGTCGGCTACACCCTCACCGCCTCGGCATCGGGCCTCGCCGGGGCGACTTCGTCCACCTTCGACATTGCGGTGCTGGCGGCCTCCAAGGTGGCCTTTGCCTTCCAGCCCACCAACTCCACGGCAGGTGCCGGAATCACCCCCGCGGTGGTGGTGGAGGTGCAGGACGCATTGGGCAACGTGGTGGGAAGCGCCTCCAGCAGCATCACCCTCGCCATTGGCACCAACCCGGGCGGCGGCACTCTTGGAGGCACGGTGACAGTGAGCGCCGTCAACGGGGTGGCCACCTTCTCCACGCTCAATATTGACAAGGTGGGCGTGGGCTACACGCTCGCCGCCTCCGCCTCCGGGCTCGCCGGCGCCACCAGCGTCTCCTTCGACATCATGACGGGCGTGGCGGCGAAGCTGGCTTTCAGCGTTCAGCCGACGTCGGCGGGGGCCGGTGCAACCATTGCCCCAGCGGTGGTGGTCGTGGTGCAGGACTCCCTGGGCAACGCCATGTCCTCCTCGGCGGCGAGTATCTCCCTGGTTCTTGGAAGCAACCCCGGGGGCGGCACGCTGTCGGGGACGAGCGCCGCCAACGCGGTCGGGGGGACGGCCGCCTTCGGCGGACTGTCCCTCGACAGGGCGGGGGTGGGCTACACCCTGGTGGCTTCTTCGGCGGGGCTGGCCGGGGCTGCGAGCGTCGCCTTCGACATCTCGGTGGCGGCGCCGGCGAAGCTGGCGTTCACGGCGCAGCCGGTGAGTACCGCCGCCGGGGCGGCCCTCACTCCCTCGGTGGAGGTGCAGGACGCCTTCGGCAACCGGGTAATTGCCTCGACGCCAAGCGTTACCGTGGCCCTCGGGGCCAACCCCGGCGGCAGCGTGCTGTCGGGCACGACAACGGTGGTGGTGGCGGGAGGAGTCTCCGCCTTCTCCAACCTGGCTCTCGACAAGGCTGGAGCAGGCTACACCCTGGTGGCCTCCTCGGCCGGGCTCGCCGGCGCCACCAGCGCCGCCTTCGACATCGTGGCCGGCGCGCCGGTGCAACTGGCCTTCCTCGTGCAACCGGCGAGCGCCACGGCCGGGGCGACCCTCACTCCCTCGGTGGTTGTGCAGGACGCGTTCGGAAACCTGGTGAGCGGCTCCGGCGCCGGCGTCACGGCGGCCATCGGCACCAACCCCGGTGGCGGAACGCTGTCCGGCACCAACCCCGTCGCTGCGGTGGGTGGAGTTGCGACCTTCTCGGACTTGTCGGTGGACAAGGCGGGTGCCGGCTACACGCTGGTGGCCGCCGCCAGCGGCCTCATCGGCGCCACCAGTGCCGCATTTGACGTCACCGCCGGCGCGGCGGCGCAGTTGGCCTTCCTGGCGCAACCGCCCAGCGCGCTGGCGGGCGCGGTGCTCTCTCCCGCGGTGCAGGTCGCGGTGCTGGACCCGCTGGGCAACGCCCTTCCGTCCTCGACTGCCAGCATCGCGCTGGCGCTGGGCAGTAATCCAGGCGGAGGGGTGCTGTCCGGCACCAACCCGGAGAGCGCCGTGGGCGGAGTCGCCGCCTTCCCGGGCCTGTCGGTGGACAAGGTGGGGACGGGCTACACGCTGGTGGCCTCCTCCGCGGGCCTCGCCAGCGCCACCAGCGCCCCCTTCGACATCAGCTTGGCGGCGGTGGCGAAGTTGGCCTTCCTGGTGCAGCCGTCGGCTCTCGTCGCGGGGGGTGTCGTTTCCCCGGCGGTGCAAGTGGCGGTGCAGGACGCCTTCGGCAACACAGACTCTTCGTCGACGGCCGGCGTCTCAATCGTCCTGGGCAACAACCCGGGCGGTGGCGTCCTCCAGGGCGTGGGCGCGGCGAGCGCCGTGGGGGGCGTGGCGACGTTCGCCGACCTGACGCTGGACAGGGTAGGGGCGGGCTACAGTCTGGTGGCCTCGTCGCCCGGGCTGGTGGACGCAACCAGCGCTGCGTTTGCCGTCACCGCGGGGCCGGCGGCGAAGCTGGCCTTCGTGCTTCAGCCGTCGAGCGCCGCCGCGGGCGCTCCGCTCTCGGCGTCGGTACTGGTGCTGGACGCGCCGGGCAACCTCGTGTCCTCGTCCGGCGCCGACGTCGTCCTGGCCATCGGCAGCAACCCGGGGGCGGGCGCCCTGAGCGGCACCTCGATGGTGGCGGCGGCAGGGGGCATCGCGGCCTTCACCGGGCTGTCCATCAATCGACCCGGCGCGGGCTACACCCTCACCGCGTCGTCGAGCGGGCTGACCGGAGCCACCAGCACGGCCTTCGACATCTCCGCCGGTGGCGCGGCGCGGTTGGCCTTCGTCGTCAACCCCGTCACCGCGGTGGCGGGCGCCCCCCTTGCTCCGGTGGTGGCGGTGGCCATCCAGGACTCGGCGGGCAACATCGTCGCGTCCTCGACGACGAGCGTGGCTGTCGGGTTGGGGGCCAATCCGGGCAACGCCGTCCTGGGCGGCGCGGGCGCGGCGGCGGCCAACGCCGGCATCGCCACCTTCGCGGACCTGTCGTTGGACAAGGCGGGAGTCGGCTACACGTTGACGGCGTCGGCCCCGGGTCTGGGGACGGCCACCAGCGCGGCCTTCGACATCACCGCCGGGGCGGTGGAGAGGTTGGCGTTCACCGTCCAACCGCCGGACGGGGTGCAGGGCACGCCCCTGCTTCCCGCTGTGCAGGTGGCGGTCCAGGACGCGTTGGGCAACACGGTGCCGGGAATTCCCGTCACCATCGCCCTCTCCCTCGAGGACAACCCGGGTCTGGCGACGCTGTCCGGTATCACCTCGGCGGGGACGGTGGACGGCGTGGCCACCTTCGCCGACTTGTCCCTCGACCGGCGGGGGGCCGGCTACAGGTTCAGGGCCTATTCGGAGGGCATGGGGGACGTCCAGAGCGACGCCTTCGAAATAGTCCCCCAGCCGAAGAAGGAATACTTGCTCGGGTGCTCTTGCCAGTCGGAGGGCGGCTCGGGACTTGGAATCTGGGGCTTCTTCGGGCTGGTGGTGCTTGCCCACCAGGTCACCCGTTCGCGGAATTTCCGACGCTCGGCGCCGCGTGGCGCGGCAGGACTTCTTCGACTGGCACCCTGTCCAGCTTGGCGCATGAGCCCGGCGGGAGCGCCCTCTACTTGCCCGGCGAGAGAAGATCGGCGCTTGTCGCGACTTGAAGCCGGCTCTTTGAGCCTCGAGCGCCTGAGCGTCGTAGCGCTACCAGGGCGAGGACGATGATCGGCGTCGCGGAGGGAGAGGAGCAAGAGCAGCCCCCGAGCACCGAGCGCTCGGCTCCGGGTCCAGCATCGCCCGGTTCTGCGTCTGTTCCGCTTGAGCCCCCATCCAGCTGCGGGACGCCGGCGTCGGTCGCGAATTCGCCGCCGTCGGAACCGCCATCCGGGGGCCGTGCACCCGCGTCTGGCTCTCCCACTCCGGCATCGGTCGGAGGCTGCGAGGATCTGCAGGCCGGGGGAATCAGACCGAACGCCGCCTCGATCTCCGCGGTGACGTCGGCAACCGCGTGGGGTTGCGTATACAGCGTAAGCATCGGAGGATCGCCCTGGTACACCCAGTGGCGGTGACCCGCTTCGGCCGCGAGCGTAGTAGCCTCGAGGATGCGCCGATTCATCGGCCACGGCCAGAGCGGCTGGTCAGTGAGGACGCCGTCCTGGTACCGGAAGCACAGCTGCGCCCCGGCCGTCGAGGAGAAGACGCTTGGCAGCGCGGTCACCGTTTGGCCTTGCACGACGTTGCTCGGGTTCCACCCACCGGCGATGTTCGCTCCGGCTCCGCCGACCGAGGTCAAGTGATGCGCCGCGTTTCCCTGCTCGTTGCCGGAGAGGTCGATGGTCAGGAGCGAGGGGAAGGAGGTGTGGTCGATGAACACCGCCGTGTTGGCGACCTCCAACTCGGGAATGGAGCCGAATGTGAGCCCAGCTCCGCCCTGGAACCGCGCTCCCGCCGGGACGTAGACCATCGAGCCCAGGACTCTGGCGTAGGCGTTGGGATCTAGTTGGGACGAGTTGTTCGCACCCCCGCAGATGATTCCGCAGGGCTGGTCGGGCTCGTCCCCGCTGAAGGTGCCTGCGGGGACGCCCGCGCTGCCCGCCCAACGAACTCCGTTGTGCTGGCGGGTGTACGAGGCAGGCATGCTCCCGCCGTTCCAGGTTCCGATGAAGTTCTCCACCAGCGCGCGGTAGTTGTTGTAGACGACCTCGAGGGTCGTCTTCGGGCCCACGTTGGTCGACCCCTCCCATCGTCCCCAGCAACGGCGGCAGGTGGTGTCGTCGCCTCCCTGGGAGAACTGGAAGGTCTTCCGGCCGACGCCGAAGGCGGCCACGTCTTCGAGAAGGTTGGGGCCGCAATAGTGAGCGCCCACCACCTCGTTGTTCTCGTCCTTGGCGTCCCAGGCGGCCACCCTGCGGATGACGTTGAACTGGGCACCGCGGGAGAGCGCCACCACCGAGCCGACCCCGTTGTGGGCGTTGATTCCTTCGACGACGAACCAGCTATTGTAGCCTAGGAGAATGGGGTCGTTCACACTCTCCCCATCGATGCGGACCGCTCCATCGTTGAGGGCGCGGACAGAGATGGGTGCGCCTGACGCGCCGCTCAAGTTGTCGGGCGGGGCGATGGTTGAGTCGGGACCTCGGTAGACGCCATCGAGCAGGCAGAGCGATTTCCCTGGTACGGCCACACTCCAGAAGTCGGAAACCCTGAACGGGGTCGATTGGGAGAGCCCATCGCCGCCACCCACCGGAGACGCGTAGTAATCGCACGGAGCCCCCCACGCGCCTCGGCCCAAGGCAGCAACCACCAACGCGCACACGCGGGAATGGAGGCGGGGTCGTCGCACGCCTGAGAGAGGCTAGCACCAATGCCGGAACGGCCGGTTCTCGGTGACCGGGAGCGTTCCGTAAAGCGTCGCGTCAAGACGTCGTCGCCGCTAGGTGGTCAGCTTGCCGCCCGCAGTGGTGACGAAACCGGGCTCGTCGAGGACTTTCATGGGGTGTTCGCTCCCAACTACCGACTGCGAGCCCGCATTGTTCCGGAGCGCGAACCCGAGGAGGTTCCGCCGGACCCGGAGCAAGTCCCCTTGGACTTGCACGTTCTGCGTCGCCCCTGCGGCGGTCGCCGTACGCTCACTTGACGCAGAAATTCTCGGCGAAGACGCCGCCGTCGGCACTCACCGCGACCGAGGCGAGTTCGGGCGTTCCGGCCGCGAGCTGTGCAGACGTGTAGCCCTGCGGAGCGAGCGGGTACGGCGTCCCCGGCGTGCCGCTGACGATGGAGCACCCGCTCACCCCGGAACCCAGAAACGAGGTCCCCGCGGCGACCGAATGGCTCGCATCGACTACGAGCAGGTCCGGGTCGCTCCCTATCGTGACGTCGAGTGGCGTGCCGAATTGCATGACCAGGGGCAAGGGTAGGTAACTCGCCCCTCCTCCAGTTCCAACCGTCGCGTGAATGGCTCCGACCGGTGCAACCCGCACCACGCCGGCCGGGCCGACCGCGCCGCTCGTCGAACGAGTCCCCGCGTCGCCGGCGAGAGCCAGGTCGTAGCCGCGAAATTCGGTGAAGTTGCCGGAGTTGTAGCCGGTGAGGCCCACGATGAAGACAGGCGCACCCGACGAGACCGGCCCGGCCACGTTCAGGGCCGCCACGTCCGCGCTCGAGACATTGTCGCCCCCGTCGGCCGGGGCCGGCGGAAGCGACGTCGTGCCCTTCGCCGAGACCAGGGTACGCAGCCTCTGGCTGGAATCAATCCACACCAGGAGAGCCGTCTCCGAGGCTGGGTCGACCGCGAACTTCGGATAGCCCGCTCCGGCCTCAACCGGCGTCGGCCCCAGCCAGGGTCCGGCGTCCCCATCGGGAGCGACCTCGGCAATTTGCACGGTCTGCGAGCCAACGGCCGTCTGGACCCATGCAACCGCCACCCGACCGCCGTCGAGCGAACTGATTCCCGGCGACGTAATCAACTGCCCGCCCGCGAGGACGGCCGGTGACATTCGCGGGGCGAGCTTCTGGTCGAAGCGCTGGTAGGACAGTTGGTCGCCGATTCCCGCAGGCGCCGTGACATAGACCGCGGCGAGGTCGGCACCCGACCGCACCCACGAGAAGCCGAGGGCCCCGGGCACCACCAACACCAGACGGGAAATGTCGGCCCGGCCGTCACAGTCGTTGTCCAGGCCGTCGCAGCGGGTCTCGACGTCCTCGTAGTCGGCGCCGTAGGACAGTGGGCCGCACGGCGTCTCGTACCCTGCGTCGGTGCAGGCGTGGACCTTGCCCGAACAGACGCCCTGCTGGCGTTCGCACGCGGTCTGGTCGGTCAGGTGGTCGTCGACGACTCCGTCGCAGTCGTTGTCCTTGCCGTCGCAGGTTTCCGGCCCAGCGTCCTTCGGCACCGCCGCGCAGGACTCGACGTCCGCGCGGCGGGCGTACTGGCCTGGAGCGGGGTGGCACGTCACCACCCCGGTGGACCGGCACCCGCCCACGCCGATGCTGCAGACCTGGCCTTCGAAGTCGCAGGCGTTCCGGACGCAGGTGCCCGGTCCGCCGTCGGTCGAGTCGGTGAGGCAGGTGAAGGGCGCCGGGCACAGCGAGTCGGGCCAGCACGTCTTCCCCTCGAACTCTAGGGGCGAGACCGCGCAGCCAGAGACCGCGAAGAACAGCGCCAGCGCACCGAGGGCCTCGCGCCGTGGGCTCATCAGAAGGTCCACGCGAACACGGCGCCGCCGGCCACCGCGAGGGCGCCGCCGACTCCGAAGAGGACGTTGGCGGTCTCTGAGGCCCTCTGTGCGGACGCCTGGTCCGGGACCGCCTGGCGCAGGTCGCTCTCTCCGGCGGCTTTTCTGCCGAGCCTCGACGCTTCCGTCCCATTCCACGCCGCCACGCCCAGCCCGGCCAGGCCGGCCGCGGCCAGGCCCACCCCGACCCAGGGCACCGCCCGGGACTTCGAGATGCCTGCGCCCGCCACCGGAGCCTTCGCGGGCGATGGCGTTGCCGGACCGACCACGGGCGCAGGCGGTGGAACGGCCGCGGCGGGCTTCAGCGCGAGCTGGGGAGGAGGAACCGGCGGCCCTGCTTCGGCCTTCGCGGGCGCCGGAGCGGCTTCCACCTTCCCGCCCGCCCGCGTCCACCAGTCCCGCACCCGGGGCGAGGCAAACCTCGGCAGCTCGAGGTCCGGGTCGAGCAGCAATGCCTTGCCGAAGCTCGCCTGGGCCTCGCCGTCGCGCGCCAGGCCCGCGTTCGCCAGGCCGATGTACATGTGCACGAATGCGAGATCGCGCGGCGTATTCTTCGTCCAGGCCCTGGCCTGCTCGAGAGTCTTCAGCGCGGCCGCCTCGTCGAGGGCGCGCAGTTGAGCCACCGCCCGGGGCAGGTGTGGGTTGGCGGAAGCGGGCGCTTCCGTTCCCGCCTGAACCACCACCGCGAGCACCATGCCGAGCACCCGGCGACTCTACCGCCGTGTGGACGCCTCGGTGGGCCTGATGTAGAGCCCACTCCCGTGGCGGCGACGCGCACCCTCGACGTGGTGGTGGATGCCGCGGGCGCTCCGAAGGCGCTCAGGGTTCCGGCCTTCTCCCTGCGCGTGGTGAAGGGGCCAGACCTTCGCCTCGAGCGGAGGTTCGCGACCGACCGCGTGCTCATCGGTTCGAGCGCGGGGGCCCAGTTCCCGCTCACCGACCCGACCGTCAGCGCGGTGCACTGCGAAATCCTTGCCGACGGCGAAGGCGTTCGCGTGCGCGACCTGGGCGCCAAGAACGGCACCCTGCTCGGGGGGCGGCGCGTCCAGCAGGCCTGGCTCGACCCGAAGGACGACCTCGCCCTCGGGGGGACGGTGGTCCGCTTCCGCCAGCTCGCCGAGGACGAGGACCAGCCGCTCGAGCAGGCGCGCGGCTTCGGCAGGCTCCGGGGCAGCTCGATCGGCATGCGGCAGCTCTACGCCCAGCTCACCCGCGCCGCGGCCACCGACGTCACCGTGCTCTTCCAGGCCGAAACCGGCTGCGGCAAGGAGCTGGCGGCCGAGGCGCTGGTTTCCGAGGGGCCCCGGCGCGACAAGCCACTCGTCGTCCTGGACTGCGGGCGGCTGCCTCCCACCCTGGCGGAGAGCGAGCTGTTCGGCCATGAGAAGGGCTCTTTCACCGGCGCCACGTCCGACCGCGCCGGAGCCTTCGAGCGCGCGCAGGGCGGCACGCTGTTCATCGACGAGGTCGGCGAGCTACCGCTCGAGCTGCAGCCGAAGCTCCTGGGGGCGCTCGAGAGGCGGTCGGTGCAGCGGCTGGGCGGTTCGCGGCCCATTCCGGTGGACGTCCGGGTCATCGCCGCCACCCACCGCGAGCTCCAGCTCGAGGTGAACCGGGGCACCTTCCGCGCCGACCTCTTCTACCGGCTGGCGGTGGCCCAACTTCGGATTCCCTCGCTGCGCGAGCGCCGCGAAGACATCCCCGAGCTGATCGGCCACTTCCTCGAGCAGTTGCCCGGCTCGCCCTCGCTTCCGCCCGGAGTGTTCCAGCGCTTGTGCGACGCGGACTACCCCGGCAACGTGCGCGAGCTGCGCAACGCCGTCGAGCGGGCGACGCTCGGGTTCGACCAGGTTCCGCCCCCGGCGCCGCGCGAAGCAGTCAACCTCGACATACCATTCCGGCTGCAGAAGGAACGGCTGGTCGCCGGCTTCGAGCGGGCCTACTTCGCCCGGCTACTCGAGGCGGCCGGCGGCAACGTTTCCGAGGCGGCCCGCCGGTCGGGGCTCAGCCGGGTTCACGTGCACCAGATTCTCCGTCGCTGGCAGCTCGGCGGCCGCTCGACTTAGCATTTCGACCGTTGCCCCTTTCGACGACATTCGAGATCGAAGGCCGCCTCGGGTCCGGAGGCATGGGCGACGTCCACCTGGCGCGCATGCGGGCCGGGACATCGGACGTGATGGTGGCCCTGAAACGGATGCGCCCCGAGCTGGTGGAGAACGCCGAGCTCGTCCGGCAGTTCGAGCGCGAAGCCCGAATCTGCACGCTCTTGCGCCACGACAACATCGTGGCCCTCCGCGCGTACGGAACGGACCAGGGCGGGCCCTACCTCGCGCTCGAGTACGTCGAAGGGCACTCGGCGGGAGACCTGTTGAAGGCCACCGCGGGCACCGCGCGGCCGCTGCCGGTGGTGGTGGCGCTCAGCATCGTGCGGGACGCGGCCCTGGGCCTCCGGTACGCCCACGAGCTGTCCGACCCCGGCGAGGGTATCGAGCACGGCGTCATTCACCGGGACATCTCTCCCGACAACATTCTGGTCTCGAGCTCGGGCATGGCGAAGCTCGCCGACTTCGGAATCGCCAAGGTGATTGGCGGCACCCACCACACCCGCACCGGGACGGTAAAGGGGAAGTTCGGCTACATGGCTCCCGAGCTCTTCGAGGGCAAGGACGCCACCGTCGCCAGCGACCTGTTCGCGCTCGGAGCCACCCTCTACCACCTGGTCTGCGGAGTACCTCCCTTCCAGGGCCGCACCGAGGCCGAGCTGCTGCGGGCGGTCCTGCACGCGTCGCCTCCTCGCCCTCGCACCTTGCGCCCCGAGGTGGCCCCGGCCATCGAAGCGTGGATGCTTTCGTCCCTCTCGAAGGACGCCGCCGGCCGGACGCGGCTGGCGACGCTGCTCGAGTCCATCGACCTGCTCGTGCCCGAGGCATCGCTTGCGCGGGCCGAAGTGGCCGGGTGCCTGGACGAGGCCCTGCCCGGGGGCCGCCGCCTCCTGCCGCTGAGCGCGGCGCTGCCTCAGAGGGCCGGCACCCGGCTGACGGCGAAGCCGCAGCGCGAGATTCTCCTCGGCTTCGCCGTCACGTCCGCCGTCCTCCTAGCGTTGCTGGTGGCGCTGCTCTGGGTGCGAAATCCGCCGCCGAGCGTTCCACACGCGGCGGCCGTCCCCGCTCCAACCTCGGCTCGCGCGGCGCCCCGGCCCGACGAGTTCGTCCCGAAACCCGGCCCGGCCCCGACCGCGGCGGCGTCCCCCGACGCACCGACGCCCTCGGCCCCGCGGCAACCCGTCGTTGCCGGGCCCAGGCCCGAGCACGCCCGGCCGCGCCGACAGGCGACCACCTTGTGGATAAAGGTGGACCCATGGGCCCGCGTCTTCCTCGACGGAGAGCTTCTGGGCGTGACGCCGATGGCGCCCATTCGAGTCGCCCCGGGCGCGCACTCGGTCATCCTGGTGAATGAAGAGCTCAAAGAGCGTCGCACCCTGAGCGTGAAGGCGGAAGCCAACCAGGAGACCGAGCTCAAGGTGTCCCTCTCCGCCGTCCGGTGACCCGGGCGCCCCTCGGAAAACCCTGGGTGGAGCCTCTCGGGTGTCAGCGCCGCTTTACTCTGGCGGCGGAGGCGGGGGTTTCTGCTAGCAAAAGCGCTGGCAGTACGGAGGGTTGGAGTCCGCGCCTTCGCGGCACGGGCGCTGCTCAAGGAGGGTCCAGCGGGCGCCAAGGCCGGTCGCCCCAAACCGAAAAGGACTCTCCCATGAAGACGACCCACACCTTCTGTTCCGCCGTGGCACTCCTCCTCTGGGCGTGCGGCCCTGCTTCGAATTCCGACCTCGACCGGGGAGCCACCCGGGCGCAGCCGGTGATTTCCGGCGACGCGTGCGCGCTGCACGCCGACAAGGCGAACTGCAACGGCGACGTCCAGGACGGCTGCCACTGGTTGGCCCTGGGCATTCCGTGCCTGGCGCTCGCGGCGGACGGCGGCGGGTGCCCCGGCAGCGGCGGGTCGTGCGTCGGCCCCGCGGGCGGAGGCGGCGGGGGCGGCGTCGGCGGCGGTTCCGGAGGGGGCGGCACCATC
>JAHFDQ010000674.1 GCA_023248915.1 Archangiaceae bacterium
GCGGCGGCCGGAGACGAAAACTCGGGCGCACGCGACGGCGCGGGCGATGGCGCGGGCGCCGCCGCCCGAGGCGCGGGAGCAACTACCACGGACGCTACAGCCGCCACGGGCGCGGGCGCCGGAGCAGGCGCCGGCGGTTCGGGCGCGACGGCGCTGGCGGCGCTGGCGGCCTCGGCCTCGGGCGACATCGCGCCCTCCTCGCCCGGCACGCCCTTGTTGAGGTTGGCCGCCGACATCACCTGGACGATGTGGCGCAGCGCGCCCTCGCGGCGCTGAACCCGGGTCAGGTCGGCCTGGGTCTCGGCGAGCTTCTTCTCGACGGCCGCGGCGTGCCGCTGCGAGGCGCCCAGCTGCTCTTCCAGCGACCTCTTCGCGCCCTCCAACTGCTCGATCGCCTCGAGCCCCTGCCGCACCTCTTCGCGCGCCGCCTCGCGCTCGCCCTCGGCCTGACCGAGCGCTTCGGCGTGGTTCGAGTCGTGCTCTCCGAGCACTCGCGAGTGCTCGATCATGACGGCCTCGAGCTGCGCCTGGGCCTGTTGCCGGGTCGCCTCGAGCTCGGCCTCCAGCCGCTGCCGCGTCGCCTCGTGCTCGTTGCCCATCTGCAGCCGGGTCGCCTCGTGCTCGGCCGCCATCTGCTGGCGGGTCGCCTCGAGCTCGGCCTCGAGCTGCTGGCGAACCGCGTCGCGTTCGCCTTCCAGGTGCTGCCGGGTCGCTTCGAGCTCGCCCGCGAAGGTCTGGCGGGCCACCTCGGCCTCGTTGAGCAACGCCCGCCGCGCGTCTTCGGCGTTGGCCACGGTCTGCTTCAGCTCTTGGCGGCTCGCGGCCAGGGCCCCTTGCGTCTGCTTCAGCTCAGCGTGCAGCCGTTCCTGTTCCGACTTCGCCAGGCGATCGCCCTTCGCCTTCTCGCTGGTGATGGTGGCGGCCAGCGCGCGGCTGGTGGTCTCGTCCTGCTCGAGCGTGCGCATCTGCTCTTCGAGGGCGGCGACGCGCCCTTCGGCTTCGGCCAGCGCGGTGCGGGCTTCGGAAGCCGCGAGCTCTTTCTTGTCGAGCTCGGCCTGCAGCTCGCGGGCGATCTGCTCGGCGGCCTCGCGCGCCCCGCGTTCGTGCTCCAAGTCCCGGGCGAGCGCCATCGTCTGCTCATCGTTCGCCACCGGAAGCGCCGCGCGGGGCGGAGCCACCGGCAGGTCCGCGATCAGCGGTTCGTCGGCGATCGGCAAGCGGTGCTGGTCCACCAGTTGCTTCAACCGGGCGGTCTTGGCGGGATCGGGGTCATCGAACTTCACCGCCATTCCCGGGGGGGCGTGTTCGCCCGCGCCGGCGGCGTCGGGGAGGCTGACGCGCACCACCTTGGCCTGCAGGGCCAGGGGCTCTTCCAAGCCGGGCGCGGAGAGCTCGACGGTGAGCGCCGACCCGACGGCCATCGGGGTCGCCAGGCGGATGAAGGCACCACCCTCGGACAGGTCCTTCAGGTAGTGCGACCGGAACCGGTCCACCGTGGGGATCTTCAGGAGGACCTTCGGGTTCTTGACTCGCGGGTGCTGCCGCTTGATCGACGTGTCCACGGCCGCATCAAAGCCCTGCTCGCGCCGGGTGTCGAGCAACTCGCGCTCGCCGCCGTCACTTTCCTTCCGACATTCGGATGGCGTTACCCCGCTGAATCCGGCCCGGGAAGCGCTAGACTCCGCCAGGCATGGCAATCGGCCTGTGGTATTTCGCGCAGCAACTGGTCGTCAGGGGATCTCGCGGGCTGGCGCTCGAGGCGCCCGTCCTGGTCTGGGAAAGCGTCGAGTTGCGGCCCGGCGAAGTGCCGTACCAGAACACGGAAGCGGGCACCTTCCAGACCCGGCCGCGCACCGGCGACGCCCTGGTGTTCGAGCTGAAGAAGGGCCCCTCGAAGCAGAACGCCTTCGCCGTCGGCATCACCGTCGGCCGGGCGGAAACCAACGACGTGCCCATCGACGACGTCTCGGTGTCGCGGTTTCACGCCTACTTCCATCATGACCTGAAGACCGGCTGGAAGCTGTACGACGCCGAGTCGAGCAACGGGACCTGGCTGGGCGCGCTGAAGCTGACACCCAAGACGGGCGAACCGATTGGCGACAGGAGCCGGGTGCGCTTCGGCGACGTCGAGATGACCTTCTACGAACCGAAGAGCTTCAGCGCCTTCCTCCAGAAGCGAATGGCCTCCGGCGGCGCCGGCGGCCCGGTGCCGCTTTAGGAAGCCGCGAAGGGGCTGAGCTGCGCGGGGTCGCGCGACTGGATCAGCACCGGCCTGCTGAACGTCAACAGCGCTTCGCGCAGCGACAGCGTCCCGAAGCCCGACTTGTCGGTGGCGGTGAAGCCGAACGAGTCCGGGCCGCGCTGGCACACGTCGTTCAAATTCACCCGCGCCACGAAGCGCGCCAGCGCCTCGGCCACCGGCCGCACCCGGTCGGGCGGGCCCCAGACTCCCGCCTGCTGCCCGAAGGGCGAGGCGCGCTGCCAGGCCACCACCTCGTCCACCGAGTCGTAGGGCGCGACCGGCACCACCGGCCCGAACTGCTCTTCGTGGAAGATTCGCATGCGGGCGTCCACCGGGAAGAGCACCGCCGGGTGCATGAGCGAGAAGCAGCCCTGCCCTCCCTTCGGGTTCACCACCTTCGCCCCCTTCGCCAACCCGTCGTCGACGTAGGCGCCCATCGCGGCCAGCTTGTCGGCTTCGGGCAGGGGGACGATGCCGACGCCCTCTTCCCACGGCATTCCCAGCTTCAGGCCCGCCACCCGGTCGGCCAGGGCCTTCGCCACCTCGGCGGCGATCGCCTTCGGGGCGAAGATGATCTTCTCGGCCGTGCAGCGCTGGCCGTTGAAACCGAGCGCCCCCTTCACCAGCGCTCCGGCGACCGCCGCCACG
>JAHFDQ010000675.1 GCA_023248915.1 Archangiaceae bacterium
TCCCGCTACTGAAGCCGCAGGCGAAGTAGGAAACGGTGCCGTCCCCCGGCCGCCATACCGTGGTCCGCTGGGGTTGGGTCTGGGCGGCGGCGCCGGCGCTGGTGGTCGGGCTGGGGCTCCTGGCGCTCGCCGTCACCCGCACCGGCGCCTGGGACGTGGTGGCGGGCGACCTCGGACATCTGGTCTTCGGGTGGGGGGCGCTGCCCGAGGTGGTGGGAGGGGCCGGGGGGCTCGCCTGGTTGGTTGGCGCGCTCGCGGCGCACCCCGGGGGAACCCTCGCGGAAGGCGCATCGGCGCCCAGCCTCGACGGAGCCGCGCTGCCGCTCGCGGTCGGGACGCTGGTCTGGATCGCGGGCTGGGGGCTGGTCGCGTCCGGCATCCGGCGGCGTCCCGGAGTCGAACCCGCGCCCAGCGAGGCCGCCGGGGCGGTGCTTCACCCGCGGCTCTTCCGCTACCGCGACTTCTACTGGACCACCCTGGCCGCGTACGGCGGGGGAATCCTCTTCGCCGAGGCGACCGTCATCGGCTTGCAGATGGTGCTGGCCGGCGGCGCGAGCAACGACACGACGCGGACGTTTTCACCGGTGGTGGCGTTTTCGATCGCGCTCTTGGCCGGGTTCGCCGTGGCCTTCGCCGGAGGGGCGCTCGGAGCCTGGCGGGCGAAGCGGCTCGCCACCCCCGAGCTGACCATCGCCATCATCTACTTCGGGCTTCCCCTGCCCGTGCTGTTGACGTTGATGCACCGGGTGCCGCAACTGTCCCTGTCGCTCGCGTACCGGCTGCGCGAGGTGGCCTACGTGGCCGGCCTGCTCGGCCGCCCCGAGATCGGCTACTGGCTCGTCTTCGCCGGGCTGGTGCTGCTCTTGTTCTTCGGCATCACCAGCGGCTTCGTCGCAACTTCGAGCGGCCGGGTGGACCTGAAGGCTGGGTTCGAGCTCTTCGTCGCGGCGCGCCACGCGCAGGTGTTCCGGCCCGGGCTGCTGTTCGGCGCCTTCGTGGTGCTCATCTTCGGCATCGTCCCGCCGCTGCTGGTGTACGCGATTCTCCTCTCCACCGAGGCCGCGGTCGAACGCACCCGGGTGAGGGCGTTGGGCCTGGCCGACCCGCTCGCCTCGGCCGAGGCGCTGAACGAACTGAAGGCCCGCGACCAGACGCCCACCGCCATGATGACGGCGCTGGCGGTCGGCGGGGTGGGGGTGGGGGTGATGGCCCTCATCATCGTGCTGTCGGTGATGTCGGGGTTCGAGCTCGACCTCCAGTCGAAGATGCTGGGCGTCAACGCCCACGCCATCGTCCTCAAGTACTCGGGCTCGATGACCGACTACCCGGAAGTGGTCGCCAAGGCCAAGGAGGTGAAGGGCGTGTCGGGGGCGACGCCATTCATCTTGAACGAGGTGATGATCACCTCGGACGGCAACATCTCGGGGACGATGATCAAGGGCATCGACGCTAAGTCGGTTGGCACGGTGACCGACCTGCCGAAGTACATGACCTCGGGGTCGCTCGAGGCCCTCGACGAACCGGCGCTGATCGAGCAACGGCCGGCCGACCGGGGGCTGTTCCCCGAACCGACCGGC
Source organism: Archangiaceae bacterium (assembly GCA_023248915.1). Classification (GTDB taxonomy): domain Bacteria; phylum Myxococcota; class Myxococcia; order Myxococcales; family Myxococcaceae; genus JAHFDQ01. The sequence goes on from JAHFDQ010000675.1 coordinate 1,578, forward strand.
GTGAAAGGTCCGGGAGGCGCTGCCCCGGAGGCGCCCGACGACATCATCGTGGCCCCGAAGACCGAGGCGAAGGCCGCGCCCATGCCCGGCGTCGTCATCGGCCGCGAGCTGGCGGCTTCGCTGCGCGTCATGGTGGGCGACCGGGTCAACATCGTCGCGCCGCTGGGCGGAGACCTGGGGCCGCAGGGGCCGATGCCGAAGAGCCGGCCGTTTCGCGTGGCGGGCATCTTCTACTCGGGCATGTATGAGTTCGACTCGAAGTTCACCTACATCCGCCTGCAGGAAGCGCAGCGCTTTTTCAACGTCGAGGGCGCGACCGGGGTCGAGCTGAAGTTCGTCGACCCCGACGACGCCCGGCGGCTGTCCAAGGCGGTGTACGACAAGCTAGAGGGTTACCCCTACCGGACCAAGGACTGGGGCGAGATGAACCGCAACCTATTCTCGGCGCTCCGGCTCGAGAAGCTGGTGATGGCGATCATCCTGTCGATCATCGTCATCGTGGCGTCGGGCCTCATCGTCGCGACGGTGATCATGCTGGTGCTCGAGAAGCGGAAGGAGATCTCCGTCTTGAAGGCGCTCGGCGTGCCCGACGGCGGCATCGTGAAGATCTTCCTCGCCGAGGGCCTGCAGATTGGCGTGGCCGGGGGCCTCTTGGGCCTGTTGGCGGGGCTGGCCTGGTGCCTCTTCGTCGAGCGCGTCGGCATCAAGCTCGACCCCGAGGTCTATTACATCCCGGCGCTGCCGGTGAAGATCGAACCGATTCAGACGGCGATCTCGGTGGTGAGCGCGGTGCTGGTGTCGTTCCTGGCTTCCATCTACCCCGCGCTGAAGGCCTCGCGGGTCGAACCCGTCGACGGGCTGAAGGCGGAATGACGGTGGCCTTCCTCGAGGTCAAGAACGTCTTCAAGTCCTACTTCCTGCACGGCAAGCGCATCGACGTGCTGAAGGGCGTCTCGCTCGCGATCGAGCGGGGCGAATTGGTGTCTCTCGTCGGCGCCTCGGGCGCGGGCAAGAGCACCTTCCTCCACGTGCTGGGCACCCTCGACGCCCCGGCCGCCGGCGACTTGATGTGCGATGGGCGGGCGGTGTTCGAATTGAACGACGCCGAGGTGGCCGATTTCCGAAATCGGACGATCGGCTTCGTCTTCCAGAGCCATTACCTATTGCCCGAGTTCACCGCGCTCGAGAACGTGGCCATGCCGGCCTTCGTGCAGCGGCAAGACCGCGGGTCGGCGCAAAAGGCCGCGCGGGCCTTGCTCGAACGGGTCGGCCTGGGGGCCCGGGTGGACCACCGGCCCGGCGAG
>JAHFDQ010000676.1 GCA_023248915.1 Archangiaceae bacterium
ACGTCGGAACACCGTACCGAACGAAACCACCAACCGAAGAGCCGGATGCGGGAAATCCGCACGTCCGGTTCTGTGAGGAGGGGTAACGGTTTCGCGCCGTTACCCCTTACTTAATGGCCGGGCTGCGCAACGTCTTCGAGTCGGTCTTCAGGCGCGCCTCCGAGAGGGCGCCGAGAGCGGTCCAGAACCCCGAAGAGGTCCTCCCGGTGGTGGCCGGCGTCGAGTTGCTTGACGCCGCGTACCAGCTCGCCAAGGACGGCGCGACCCGCGAGAACCTCGAGGCCGCGCTCTCGGCAATCTCCGAAGCCATCGCGCTGATCAGGTCGTCGCCCGACGAGCGCGGCGACAGGCTCTCCGCGGTCACGGCCGCGCTCGAGGGCGCGCTGGTGGCCCGGGCCGCCGACGCCCTGAAGTCCGTCGTCGCCGACCGGACGCCGCCGTCTGCCCTGGTGAAGATCGCCGAGGCGGCGCGCGCTCTGAACGAGCTCGAGGCGCTCATGAAGCTGGGCACCGGGCTCGGCGCGCCCTGGGCCGTCTACTCGGTCCTCGACGATTCCCTGATGGTGCTGGTCGGCAAGGGCGTCAGCGGCAAGCCGGGCGGCCTCGCCGGCCGGGCGCTCGCGGTCACCAGCCTGGCCAACTTCTCCGGGTCGGGCGACCTAAAGAACCTCGAAGACGGCGTCGCGGCCGTCGCCGCGGAAGCCCGGTCCCTGGGCCTGGACCTGGTCGGCAAGCTGCCCTTCGCTGTCCGAAGCGCCTTCCACGGGGCTCCCGCCGGCTTCCTCCGGGGAATGGAGGCTGCGGTGCTCGAGCAGGCGGAAGGGCTCGCACCCGGCCCCCTGAAAGAGCTGTTTGCCCGCCTGTCCTCGGCCGGAGTGCGGCTGGCGATTTCCGAGAGCCTCGCCTCGAGGGTGGTGCCGAACCTGGTGCTCATCTTCGCGACCGGGTCCCGGCTGTCGAAGCCGGTGGCCGCCGCCGCCGCCGCGCTTCAACTGGAAGCCGAAGCCCTCGCCGAGCGCTACCTCGCCGGCTCTTCGGGCACGTCGAAACGGGGCCTCGGAACGCCGCCGGCCGGCATCGCCGCCTTCGTCGCCGGAGCGGACATCTCCACCCCGTTTGGCGCGAGGGACTTCAACGACTCCGTCCAGAAGCAGCCCTTCCTGGCCGACTTCTTCCAGCGCGCCTCGATGCGCGCCTGGAAGCCCGTGCAGGACCTGATCGAGCTTCGCAAGACTAGCGGCCCGCTGGACGAGGCGAACGAGCTCTACCTCGCCGCGCGCCTGCGCGAGCTGTCGCTTCAGTTCCTTGCCGCCGAGCGGAAGAAGCTGGGCCTGCCGCCTCCCGAAGTCGCCGCCCGCGGCCCCCTGCCGACGCTGACCTCGGGCCGGTGGTCGCTGCGAGCGTGAGCTGTCGGCGAACCGGCTTCAGTGGGCGGAACCCGGCCCGGCCCCCGGCAGGCTCGGGTCGTGAGGCAGGCTGCCGCGCGGCGACCGCAGGTAGGCGTACGGAGTCGTCCCCATCAGGTTGGCCACCCGCGACGTGTAGATGTCGGCGTACCGTTCAATCTGGCGCGCCATGTGGCTCTTGTCGTTGCCGGCGCGGGTGAGCAGCCCCCAGCGCGTGTTTCTCAGCTCGGTGGCCGCCTTGGCCAGCGGCGCTACCTCGCGGTCGATGGAGTCGAGCCGTGCGCGCAACGCCGCGGTGCGCGCGTGCAGGGCGTCGTCGGTCTCGCTGCTCTTCGGGCCGTAGCCGCCGCGCCGCCGCTGGCTGACCAGCCGCACCTGGCACAGCTCGGCTTCCAGCCGTTCCTTCTCATCCATGCGCGCGGCGAGAGCTATCTCCGAGGCGCGGAAGGCCTGGATGGCGCGCACCTCGTCCTCGAGCTCGCGGACGATGAGCGCGGTGCGCCAGCGCAGCACGCTCTTGGTGACGTGCACGTCGCCGAACATGTGGTCGCCGACGTACAGAATCTCGTCGCCGGACAGGGCCAGGTTCCGCTCGAGCTCGACCGCGCTGCCGCCCAGGTAGGCCCGGCCCTTCTTGAGCTCGCCCACCGCAGGTCGCAACAGCCCTTCCTCGGTGGCGACCTCGAAGAACGGGTTCTGGGTGGTGAAGAACTCGGGCTTGCGCGCCCCGACGATGACCACGTCGAAGAGCTCGCGCCAAGTCGTTCCGGCCGGCAAGAACCGGTCGAACGCCCACTTCATCATCGCGCCGGTGTAGACGTAGTCCGAGTTGGTGATGAGCAACAGCTTCTTGCCCGCGGCCCGCTGGTCGAGCAGCGCCAGCGCGGTGTCGGGGTCGGCCTCGACGAAGCGGTCGGGGTCGGACACGATTTCCGCCTTGAGCTGCCCTTCCAGGTGGGCGGCGTCGAGCTGGGTGCGGCAGGTGCGGTACAGGTCGCCGTACCCCATCACCCCGGGCAAAGCGCGGCGGTCGAGCAGGTCGACGAGCTGCGCGAACATGCAGCACTCCGAGAGCGAGAACAGGGTGTTGAGGAACACCCAGCGCGGCTCGGACAGGTCGACGATGGTGCGCGCGTACACCTTTCGCTGCTCTTCGAAGTCGAGCGACCGGGTGCCGTGCAGCGCCTTCTTCACGAAGCCGAACCGGTTCGCCTTGCAGACGTTGCCCAGCTCGCGGTCGATGATGAGGCCGCGGATGACCATCTCGGGGTCGAAGGCCAAGTCGCCCACCGGCCAGCCCAGGGCGGCCAACCTGCCCTTCAGGTGGGCGTAGGCGCGTCGTTCCCACTCCTCGACCCGGTAGTGGACCAGCGTGTAGTCCATGTCGTAGCCGATGGCGCGCACCGAGCGCAGGTTGAGCGTGCGGTTGCAGAAGACGCCGCGGCCCGGGTCGGCGAGCAAGTCCATG
>JAHFDQ010000249.1 GCA_023248915.1 Archangiaceae bacterium
TCCCGCCTTCCCCGTCGACACCCACGTCTTTCGCCTGGCGAAGCGGCTGGGGCTGGCACGGGCGAAGAGGCCCGACCAGGTCGAGCTCGAGCTGTGCGCCACCGTGCCCGAAGCGTGGTGGGTGAAGGGGCACCAACTGCTGGTGTGGCACGGGCGCCGCGTCTGCTTCGCGCGCAATCCCACCTGCTCGGGTTGCCCGGTCGAGGCGCTCTGCCCGAAGGTGGGGGTGCGCCCTACGCGGGCGGCGCCTCGCGCTGCTCGGCCCGCTCGGCCTTGAGCCGCTTCATCCGCTTGCGGATGAGCTCGCGCTTCAGGCTCGAGATGTGGTCGACGAAGACGGTGCCCTTCAGGTGGTCGGTCTCGTGCTGGACGGCCACGGCCAGCAGCCCCTCGGCCCTCAACGTCTGGGACTGGCCGTCGGCGTCGAGGTACTCGACGGTGACGATGGCGGCCCGGTCGACGTCTTCGGCCTCGCCTGGAATCGACAGACAGCCCTCGGAGTAGGTGATGGCGCCCTCGAGCGACAAGATGACGGGGTTCACCATCGCCACCGGCCGGGCCTCGGGCTGGCGCGGGCTGGTGTCGAGCACGATGACGTTCTTCAGCACGCCGACCTGAGGGGCCGCCAGGCCGACGCCGTCGGCGGCGTACATGGTCTCGAACAAGTCGTCGATGAGGCCCCGAATCGAGTCGTCGACCTTGGCGACCGGAGAGGCCTTCTTCTTCAAGACCGGGTCCGGCCAGATGAGGATTTCACGAACCATACAGGCTGTGTCTAATGCTCCGCGGCGGCGCGGGCAACCCGCCGTCACTCCAGCAGGTTGCGCGCATAGTCGGCCCTGAGCCGGTCGTCCTGGAGCGCGCGCGCGGCCTCGGCGAGCGAGTCGTGAATCGCCTGCGCCCGGTGAAGCAGCGAGCCGTCGGGGTGGCCCGAGAACTTGAGCGGGTGGAACTCGGCGGCCAACTGTTGGAAGGCTCGCTCGACCTCTTCGCTACCGGCCGAACGGGGAAGGCCCAGAATGGTGAAGTAGTCGGCGTCCTGCACCTCTTCGAACTTGGCCTCGAGCCGGCGCAGGTCCACCTCGGGGGCCGGCGGCGCGGGCTTGCCCCCCACCGGGGCCTTCAGGGCGACCAGCCCCAGGGCCTTCGCCACCGACAGCGCCCGGAGCGCGGCGTCCTGCTTGAGGCCGGCGGCGAGGAGCAGGTCCTCGAGCGTCGTCTGGCCGTCCACGGCGGCGAGCAGCTTCCGTTCCTTTTCCGAGAAGCCAAGCGCGCGCAAGTCCCACCCGGTCTCGACGGCCTCGGCGACGGCGCCAAGCCCTCCCAGGTGCTCGAGCATGACGTCGGGGGTCAGCGCGCGGCGCAGCGCCTCGGCCACCAACTGCACCGCGGGGCGTGGCGCGGCCACGAGGACAATCTCGTCGGGGGCCGGTTCTTCGGCGATGCGGTAGAGCGTCTCGGGCTCGCTCAGGGCCTCTAACGCAATCTGTTCGGTGAACCGCTGCACCAGCGGCACGGCCTCGACCTCGCGCAGGTAGCGCCGGCTCACCAGCACGCGCAAGAGCTCGACGCTCGAGGCGCCGCGCAAGAGCCGCAGCTCGCTCTCCTGCCGGCCGTCGATGAGCCCGTCGCGGCGGGCGCGGTCGAGCAGCGACTCGTAAGGAGCGGACGAGGTGGCTCCCGCGACGGTGCCCCGCCGCAGCCAGAGCGTGCGCAGGGCGTCGGTGCCCTTCAACTCGACGCGAACCTCGGCGCGGGCGAGGCAAAGCTGCGACACCAGGGCCGCCAGCTGCTCGGGGTCGGCGGCGCCGCTGCGGGGCACGCCCAACGGCGCCCGGCCCGGCACCTCGAGCGGCATCTGCGCGTCTCGCATTGTCTTGGCAGCGAGCTCGTTCGCCTCGTCGACGGCGCGCTGGGCGGCCGCGTCGGCCTCGGCGCGAGAACGCTCGACCGCCTCGCGCGTCGAGCGTTCGGCCTCGGCGAGCCGGGAAGCCTCTTCGGCCTTCTGGCGGGCCTCGGCCAAGGCGCCCTCGAGCCGGCGCTGCTCGGTGAGGCGCGCGGCTTCCTGAGCCAGCCAGGCGTTGCCTTCGGCGGCACGGCGTTCGGCTTCGGCGGCTCGGGAAGCCTCGAGCTCGCGCTTGCCCCGCTCGCGTTCGGCGGAGCGGGCCGCCTTCTCGGCCGCGGCGAGGTTCTTCTCGGCGGCGGTGCGGACGGCCTCGAGCTCGAGCTCGGCGCGCGCGCGTTCGGCGGCGCGGGCCGCCTCTTCGGCCGCCAGCCTTTCCCTTTCCGCGGCCGCCCGAACGGCCTCGAGCTTGTGCTCGAGGCGCGCCTGTTCTGCGGCGCGGGCGGCTTCCTCGGCGGCCTTTCTTTCCTGCACGGCCGCGGCGCGCATGGTCTCGAGCTCTTGCTCGAGCCGGGCCTTCTCTTCCCGCTCGTGGCGAAACCGCTCGTCGGCGGCGCGCTGCGCGGCGGCGGCGGCGTCGAGCGCCCGGGCGGTAGCCTCGTTGGCGGCCTGTTCGCTCGCGGTGAGCTCGGCGACGCGGTCGAGCGCGGCCTGGGTCTCGATTTCGTTCTCGGCCGCGGCCGCCGCCAGCTCGTCGGCGCGGGTGCGAGCCGAGGCGCGGTCCGACTCGAGGCGCGCTATTTCGGCCTGGGCGCGCGCTTCGGCGGTGCGGAGCGCCGCTTCGGCCCGCTGGGCGGCTTCCCGGGCGCGCTCGTTCTCGGTCTCGGCCCGGGCCAGCCGGCCGGCCTCGAGGGCGAGCCGCCGTTCCAGCTCGAGCCGGGCCGCCTCGTCCGCCTTCTCGGCGGCCACGAGGTCGGCCCTCGCCTGGGCCGCGGCCTTCGCTTCCTTGGCGGCCAGCCGTTCAGCTTCCCGGCGCGCCGCGGACTCCTTCGCCGCCAGCCGTTCCGCTTCCTCCCGGGCGGCGGCCTGCACCGCGACCAGCCGCTCGGCCTCTTCGCCCGCCTGCCGCACCGCGACAGCCGCCGCCTCTTCCGCGGCCGCGCGCGCCGCCTCGGCCCGAGCCGCGGCTTCTTCCTCCGCCGCCGAGCGCTCCGCTTCAAGCTGGGCCGCGGCTTCCGCCTCTTCCGCGGCCACCTTCTCCGCTTCGGCTCGGGCCGCGGCTTTCGCTTCCTCAACGGCCGCCTTCTCCGCCTCGGCCCGAGCCGCGGCTTTCGCTTCCTCAACGGCCGCCTTCTTCGCTTCGGCTCGAACCGCGGCTTCCGCTTCCTCCGCGGCCGCCTTCTCCGCTTCGGCTCGAACCGCGGCTTCCGCTTCCTCCGCGGCCGCCTTCTTCGCCTCGGCCCGAGCCGCGGCTTCCGCCTCTTCCGCGGCCGCCTTCTTCGCCTCGGCCCGAGCCGCGGCTTCCGCTTCCTCCGCGGCCGCCTTCTTCGCCTCGGCCCGAGCCGCGGCTTCCGCTTCCTCCGCGGCCGCCTTCTCCGCCTCGGCCCGACCCGCGGCTTCGGCCTCTTCCGCGGCCGCCTTCTCCGCCTGCGCCCGGGCCGCGACTTCGGCCTCTTCCGCAGCCGCCTTCTCCGCCTGCGCCCGAGCCGCGACTTCGGCCTCTTCCGCGGCCGCCTTCTCCGCCTCGGCTCGATCCGCGGACTCCGCTTCGTCATCAGCCGCGCGCGCCGTCTCGGCCTCGGCCGCGACGTCGGCGGTTCCCCCGACCACCCCGTGCCGTACGACCGCCTCAGCTTCTCCCGCGGCCGCCGTTTCCGCCTCGGCCCGAGCCGCGACTCCCGCGTCGTCATCAGGCCCGCGCCCCGTCTCGGCCCCTTCCGCACCGATAAGCTCGGCTTCCGCCTGGTCCCCGGTTCCGGTGTCCCCGTTCGCGGCGACAACCGGGTCCGTTGAAGGCTCGGCCTCGGGTCCCTGGCCCGCCACCCAGTCACCTTCGGGCGGCGGCAATCCGGGCTCGCCCTGCCAGGCGGCCTCTGCGGCCCCTTCGGCCGATTCCCCTCCGCTCTGGCTCCAAGACCCGACCCCGCCCGGGTCCATCTCGAGCGGAGCGCTGGCCGGTTCCCCTGCAGCCCCCTCGCCGAACCCGCCGCCGAAGAGCTCGGCCTCGAGCTCCTGCGTGGCCTGCTGTTCGGCCTCGGCGCGAAGCCGGTCGAGCTCGGCGTCGAGCGCGGCCTGGCGTTCCTGCAGCGTCTGCGCCCGGCGCGGCTCGGGCTCGGGCGCACCTGGGTCGGTGACCGGCTCGGCGGTTCCGTCGAAGCCGGCGAACGAGGACTCGTCGTTGGACGGGCGCGCGCGCTCGCCCGGCGCTTCCGCCGCGACTTCCGCGGGCGCCGATTCCTCTCTGTCGCGCGTCTGGCGTCGCCGGGCGGCCTCGGCGCGAACTTCCTCTTCCAGCCGCTTCAGCTCATCGTCGAACGCGGCGTCGGCGACCTCGCCGACCGAAAGGTCGGGTTGCGTGGCCGCTTCCGGTCCCGCACCCAGTTCGGGCGGACCTTCCGGCGCGTCCTCCGGCGACGCGACGCTCCACTCACCCGAATCGAGCCCGCCGGCGTCGCCGGCCTCGGTCCCTCCCGATACCTCAGGGGGCGCGGTGGCCCGCCACGACTCGGGCTCGGCCGGCGCGACGGCTTCCTGCTCGCCGGCGCCTCGCCGGTGCTCGGCCACCGTCCAGAGGTCGGCGTCGGTCGGCGCGCGGATGACGTCTTCCACCGCCTTGACAAAGCTCGGCCCGTCGAGGGGCAACGGCACCACCCGCGCCCCGAAGCCCGGAATCGTCTCGCCGAGCAACAGCACCCGAGCCAGCTTCGCGTCCGGGTGCAGGGCCAGCTCTTCCAGGACGACGACCCCGCGATTCCCCTCGACGGCGGGCGCGAGCACGATGAGCGACGGCAGGTAGTGCCCGAAGCCGATGACGGCGTCGGCCGCGTTGGTGGCCAGAATGACTTCGTAGCCTTCCTTCGCCAGGAAGCGCTTCACCGCGGCAATCACCGCGATGTCGTCGTGTACGAGGAGGACCGGGCCGGCCATCGGGACGCCGACTTTACAGCATGGCGCCGGGGTCTACGTCGATGATGACCTTCACCGCCGACGGCAGTTCTGGCAACAGGGCCTCGGCCGCCGAGACCGGGCCGGCCAGGGACGCGTGGGTCGGCCCCTTCAGCAACAACTGCCACCGCGACTTGCCCTTGATGCGGGCGATGGGCGCCGGCGCTGGCCCCAGCAACCGGACTCCGCTCGAGGCCGGCGGGAGCCGGGCGGCCATCCGGTCTCCCAGCCACCGCGCCACCTGCCCGGTCTGGTCGGGGTTCGCGCCCTCGACGCGAAAGGCCACCATGCGGGTGAACGGCGGGTAGGCCAGCGCCTTGCGCCGTTCGAGCTCGCGCGTCGAGAAGCCGTCGAAGTCGGCCGCCAGCACCCGCCGCACCGGTTCGCTGTCCGGGTTGTAGGTCTGCACCAGCACCCTGCCCTTGTCGGCCCCCCGGCCCGCGCGCCCGCCCACCTGCGTCAAGAGCTGGAAGGTGCGCTCGGCGGCGCGGAAGTCCGGCAGCGCCAGCGAGGTGTCGGCCAGCACCACGCACACCAACGTCACGCCCGGGAAGTCGTGCCCCTTGGCGACCATCTGGGTGCCGACGAGCACGTCGACCTCGCGCCGGGCGAAGGCCGCGAGCAGGTCGGTCAGGCGTTCGGTGGTGGTGGCGCTGTCGCGGTCGAGCCGGGCCACCCGCGCCCGGGCGAAGCGCGCCGCCACCTCGGCCTCGACGCGCTCGGTGCCGGTGCCCAGCTTCAACAGCGGCCCGCCGCAGGAAGCACAGGCCTCGGGCACCGGCCCCTCGTACCCGCAGTAATGGCACATCGCCTTCCGGCTCGACAGGTGGTGCGTCAGGCAGACGTCGCACTCGGTGCACCGCACCGACTCGCCGCACACCTCGCACAACAGGAAGGTGCTGTGGCCGCGGCGGTTGAGGAAGAGGATGGCCTGCTGCCCGCGTTCGAGCGTCTCGCCGAGCGCCTCGATGAGCGGCTCGGACAGAATGGGAGGCTCTTCCACCACGGTCGCGTCGCGGGGCCGGGTCACCCTCAAATCGACGAGCGACACCTCGGGCATCGGGCGGTCATCGACCCGGGTGCGCAATAACAGCTTGCGGTACCGCCCGCGCCGGGCGTTCTCGAGCGTCTCGAGCGACGGGGTGGCCGACCCCAGCACCACCAGCGCGCCGGCCTGCTTCGCCCGGACCACGGCCAGGTCTCGCGCGTGGTAGCGCAGCTTCTCTTCCTGCTTGAACGACGAGTCGTGCTCTTCGTCCACCACCACCACGCCGAGGCCCCGCACCGGCGCGAACACCGCCGAGCGCACGCCCACCGCCAGCCGCACGTCGCCCCGGCGCAGCGCCTGCCAGTCGCGGAGCCGCTCGCGGTCCTTCAGGCCCGAGTGCAGCACCGCCACCCGGTCGCCGAAGCGGCTGCGGAAGCGGCCCACCAACTGGGGCGTCAGCGCGATCTCGGGCACCAGCACCAGACCGCCGCGGCCGAGCTCGAGCGCGCGCTCGACGACGCGCAGGTAGACCTCTGTCTTTCCGCTGCCGGTGACCCCGTGGAGCAGGAACGGGTGGAAGCCCCCTGCCTCGAGCGCTTCCTGCAACGCCGCGACGGCCACGCCTTGCTCGGGCGTCAGCCGTTCGGGGCGGCGCTGCTCGAGCCCGGCCTGCACCCCGGGGCGGACCTCGACCGACTCGAAGCGCACCCACCCGCGTTGGGCCAGCTTCTTCAGCGCTTCGCGGGCGCCGGGAATTGCAGCGCCGACTTCGTCCAACTGCGCGCGACCGCCGACGGCGAGCAGGTAGGTCAGGGCCGCGTGTTGCGAGGGCGCGCGGGCCAGGGCGGGAGGGTCGGCGCCGGGCAGGGCGACGGCGAAGTGGACGAGGCTGCCCTTGGCCTCGCGCGGTTCTTCGGCGCCCGAGAGCCCCGGGGGCAGGGCCGAGCGAATCGCCTCTCCGAGCGGGTACCGGTAGTGCTCGGCGGCGAAGCGAAGCAGCGGCAGCAGGTCTTCCGGGAGCACCGGGTCGGGGTCGAGCACCTTCTCGATGGCCTTTAGCTGGGTGACGCCCGCGGGCGGCTGGGCCGCCGGCCCCAGGTAGAACGCCAGCGTCCGGGCCCGGCCGAAGGGCACCAGCACCCGCTGGCCCGGGGTGAGGCGCCCGACGAGCGCGTCCGGCACCAGGTAGGTGAATTCGCCGCGCACGGGGCGGCCGACGGCGACGGAGGCGAGCGTAGGGAAAGCCACGGCGGTCGGGCACTCTAGCGTCCCGCGCCGACACGCGCGCAGCCTGGCAGTTGAAACTGCGGCGCGCTGCCAACTCAGCGTCGTCGGCTACCGACCCGCCCTTCTTCGACGACGCCGGGTGCCGCGCTCGCGCACGCTCTGCGGAAGGACCCGATCGAAATAGGCTCGCCGCCACCTCGGTGGACGCCTGCTTCGCTACTGCCTATTTGAGGCGGGTCATCGGTGGGAAACCGCTCCCCCGTAACCCCGCGTCGAGGACCAAGGAAGTGGCCGGCCCGCCGACAAGAGGGCTTCGAGCGTTGAAGTTGGTGGGCGCCGCCTGGTCGCTGCTGTTGGGCGCTCGGCACGCGGTCGGGCAAGCGAGGTGTTCCGCCGGGAGGAAGCCCTCAACGAGGCAACCCGTGTTGAGCGCATAGAGCAGATATCCCACCGCAACGTCGTCGCCGGCCAGGTGGTCCGCACGCCTGCTCCCCTTCACATTGCCCGCCAGCCGGTCGGGCGCATCAGCTTCGCGGCCCTACCTGGGCAGCTCAGCTCCGTAAGACTCCTCCACCGCGTCGGTATCGGGGCCGAAGCGCTGGTAGACAGTACCGGCCGGCGCGTCGGGGGCCTGGTCCCCGGACCGGGCGAGCACCGACTGCCGACTACCTCGCTTCGGACTCGCGCACTCCAACGAGTTGCATGAGGCCGGCGCAGCTCATGCTGTCGCGCTTGGCTTTGGCGTTGTCGGTGGTGCAGGTGGTTGCGTCGTAGGGCTCGAGAACGACCTGTAGACGTCGGCTCTGCAGCACAACCTCGCCCTCCGCTCCCGCGCTGATGACCTTGTCTTCGGACCGCAAGACGCACGAATTCCCCTCGCTCTCCGCGTACTCGATGGACACCTTGTCGAGGTCGCGTTCGACGACTACCAGGCTCCAGGTCGAATCGTTGTCCTCCTGGCACACCCCGGCGTCATCACACGGATAGACCGGGTAGATTTTCACGCCGAAGTAATCGCGATTCCTGATCTCGAACTTGGCGTACCCGCGGTTGATCGCGTCCCCAGGCCCCGCGCACGAGGTCTGGTTCATCGTGTACGTCTGCACGCGATACAACCCGTCAAAACTGCTGCCGCCACACGCTGGCGCGAGCGCGAGGGCCAGCGCCCAAAGCGACAATCGCATTCGGTCCCCTCGGAGGTCGGGTCGATCTCGGAACATGCGTGGCCCTCGTCAGCGCGCCAGCCCTTCCCGCTTCATCCACACGTAGCAGTCGCGGAACATCT
>JAHFDQ010000250.1 GCA_023248915.1 Archangiaceae bacterium
CTCGAATTTCCACATCCAGCGCGCCACCGGCGACGCGCGCCACCGGCCAGGCGCCCCTTCGCGAAAGGTCGCCCTCCTTGCCCGACCTCGGGAATTGGGGTCAAGTTCTTCCTATGCGTAAGCCGAGCGGCCGGGGCGCTTCAACCTCGACGCGGCGAGGGCGCTGGGAGTCACCAAGGGGCCGGACTTCGGCAAATTGCAGCGCGGCGACTCCGTGCAGACGAAGTCCGGAGCCACGGTGCAGGCAAGCCAGGAGCTGGGCGCGTCGCGGCCGGGCCGCAAGCTGGTGATTTCAGGAGACACCCGACCGTGCGCCGCGCTCACCGAAGCGGCGAAGGACGCCGACCTCTTGGTGCACGAGGCGACGTTCTGCGACGACGAGCAGGAACGAGCGCTCGAGACGCGTCACTCCACGTCGAGGGAAGCGGCGAGGGTGGCCCGCGAGGCCGCGGTGCGCCGGCTGGTGTTGACGCACGTGTCGTCGCGCCACGACGTCGACACCAGCAGCCTGCTCGCCCAGGCGCGGGACGAATTCAAGGGCCCGCTCGAGGTGGCGCACGACGTGCTGACGGTGGAGATTCCGCTCAGGGAGTAGGGCCGCAGCCCCGTGTCCCTTCCCACCCAACCCTGCTTCCCGCTACCCTGCGCCGAGCGCGAAAAGGAGGTTTGCGCTTCCTTGAAGTTCTCGGGCTATAAATAGACCATACTCCATGAACGGCGTACCATCATGGAGTATGTTCCACCGTCTCATTCGGCGCCCGACGCAGCAGAGCTTCTTCCTCTTCGGCGCTCGCGGCACAGGAAAGAGCACGTGGCTGCGGTCGGTGCTGCCAGAGGGGCCCCGGGTGGTGTGGTTCGACCTGCTCGACCTCGAGACCGAAGACCTGTTCCGGGCGCGGCCGGAAGCGTTCGCGCAGCGGCTCGACGCGCTGCCTCGATCGGTGCGCTGGGTGGTCGTGGATGAGATTCAGAAGCTACCTCGGCTGCTGGACACGGTGCACCGGTTCATCGAGCGCAAGCGGCTTCGCTTTGCCCTCTCTGGCTCGAGCGCGCGCAAACTCAAGGCCGGCGGCGCGAACCTCCTCGGGGGTCGCGCCGTGTCGCTTCACCTGTTCCCTTTGACGGAGCGAGAGGTGGGCCCGGCCTTCGATCTCGACGAGGCCCTGCGCTTCGGCACCTTGCCTCAGCAGTTCGGCCTCAAGGGCGACGTGGCCAGGGCCTCGTTCCTGAGGTCGTACGCGCTGATGTACCTGAAAGAAGAAATTTGGGCTGAGCAACTGGTGCGCAAGCTCGACCCATTTCGCCGGTTTCTCGAGGTTGCGGCACAGTCGCACGGCAAGATTGTCAACGTGGCCAACATCGCGCGCGATACGGGTGTCGACGACAAGACTGTCGCCACGTACTTCGAACTCGTCGAGGACACCCACCTCGGATTGTTGCTGGAACCGTTCGACAGTTCCTTTCGTCGAAGGCTCTCGAAGCGACCGAAGTTCTACTACTTTGACCCAGGGGTCGCCCGCGCCTTGGCCCGCATGCTCGAGCTGCCGCTGCCTCGGCGGACGAGCGGGTACGGCGAGGCCTTCGAGGCGTTCGTCATCGCCGAGGTACACCGGCTGTGCTCGTACCTGAGGCCCGGCTTTCGGCTCTCATACTTGCGCACCAAGGACGACGCCGAAGTCGATCTGGTGGTCGAGCGGCCCGGGGCCGCGCCCCTGTTCGTGGAGATCAAGAGCGCCACGCGGGCCAGCGAGATCGAGGTGCACCGCCTGCAGCGCCTCGCGAGGGACCACGGTCGCGCCAAGCCCAGCGTCTGGTGCACCGCAAACGCGGCGGAGATCGTGGGGGGCGTCGAGGTCTTGCCGTGGCAGGCGGCGCTGAGGAAGTATTTCTGAGGAGCGAGCCCCGAGCGTCGCCTGCCCCAACGGAAGTTCCGCGGCCGTTCCCGCCCAACCCTGCTTCCCGCTACCCCGCGCCGGCATCGGGTTGCAATTCCGGGTGAAGGTCTATCGCTGGCTGTGACACACTTGCGCGCCGGCCGACGGAGCCCAGAGGCCGGACACCCGCAACCCGAGGCCCCATGAACCGCCACCTCGCCCTCGCCGTCGGCCTCTTGATGCTCGGTTCGTGCACGGGCGGTGAGCCGGCGCCCGAAGGCGCGAAGGGACCGACCGGGTCGACGGGAGCCGACGGACAGCAAGGCCCGACTGGAGGGCCGGGCGTCGCCGGGCAGACGGGGCCGCAGGGAGATCCGGGCCGCGATCTCGTTATCACCGCCGCCGATGGAGGCACCGTCCTTCTCGACGGCGGAGTCCTACTCGTCTCCGGGCCCCGAGGTGCCGACGGCATCGCGGGCCCCACAGGTGCCGACGGACCCCAGGGTGGAATCGGCCCACAGGGACCGACCGGAGCGACGGGACCAACCGGAGACGTAGGTGGCCAAGGGCCGACCGGCTTGCAGGGGCTGATGGGTGTGACCGGGCTCGACGGCCCGACCGGTGCGACGGGGCAGGTGGGCGCGACCGGGACTACAGGACCAGACGGCGCTACCGGCGCGACGGGGCAAGCGGGCGCGACTGGGACCACGGGACCTACCGGTGCTACCGGCGCCACAGGGCAGGCGGGCGTGACTGGGACCACGGGAACTACCGGTGCTACCGGCGCCACAGGGCAGGCGGGCGTGACCGGGCCCACGGGCGCTTCTGGTGCTGCCGGCGCCACAGGGCAGGCAGGCGTGACGGGTGCGACTGGGCCGACGGGAGCTGCCGGAGTCGATGGTGCCACCGGCGCGACGGGGCAGGCGGGCGCGACGGGGCAGGCAGGTGCGACCGGGCCGCTAGGGCCGATGGGCCCGACAGGGCCGACGGGAACGGCCGGCGCTCTGGGGCCCGCGGGGGCGTCCGGGGCCACTGGGCTGCAGGGCCTGGCAGGCCAGTCGGTGGTGGGTTCGTCCGAGCCCATCGGGGTGAACTGCGGCCAGGGCGGAGTCCGGTATGACTCGGTCAGCGGCACCCAGTACGTTTGCAACGGGGTGCCG
Organism: Archangiaceae bacterium; assembly: GCA_023248915.1. GTDB lineage: Bacteria > Myxococcota > Myxococcia > Myxococcales > Myxococcaceae > JAHFDQ01. The sequence goes on from JAHFDQ010000250.1 coordinate 3,035, forward strand.
GGTGTGGCGGGCCAGTCGGTGGTCGGTTCGTCCGAACCCATCGGAGTGAACTGCGCCCAGGGTGGAGTCCGGTACGACTCGACCAGCGGAACGGATTACGTGTGCAACGGTGCGCCCGGGGTCGCCGGAGTCCAGGGGCTGCCAGGAGCAACAGGGCCTGCGGGCCCGACGGGGCAGCCGGGCCCCACGGGGCCAATCGGTGATTTCAGCGGGTCATTCGTCGGGGACGCCGGCATCGAGGGCAACTTCTTCGTCGCAGGAGACCTCTTCGTCGCGAAGTCGCTCTACGCCCCGGGCACGGTGGCCCAGGTCGTCATAGGAACCTCGACCACCACCGCCAGCGCCAACGTGACCGCGTTCACCGAGGTCCACCCCTCGTACAGGATTGCCATCACTCCGAAGTTCGCCGGCAGCAAGTTCCTGGTCGAGTACAGCTTCCCCATCAATGCCGCGCTGGCGGCCAACACCGTTTTCGACATGCAACTCGTCAGAGACCCGGGCGGTGCCGAGACGGTCATCGGCGCGGGGCCCGTCAATGGATTCAGAAACAGGACGACCTACGTCAGCCGCCCAAATAACGGGTTCGACGCGAACGACCAGCAGAACGTCTACCTCGTGGCGCCCGACACGGGGCTGGCAGCTGGGACGCCCTACACCTACGGGCTGAAGTACCGCCGCGAGCCGGGCGGGTCGGGCATCTGCTACTTCAACTACAGCTTCGGGGACAGCGCGGCCTACGGGTTCAGCGGGATGATGGTCATGAAGGTGACGGAAATCGCCCAGTAGCGGTTTCGTCGGCCCTTCGGGAACCTGAGCCGCCGCCGACCCGCAGCCAACTGTACGACGACGACTCGGCGGACGCCCGCACAGCTCACCCAGTTGCCTCTGGACGGGTTCGAGCTGTTCAACCTGCACGCCACCATGTTCAAGAACGCGGGCATCGTGCCGTATTGAGCCATCAGTCGGTCCAGCCTCCCGTCGAAGCGGCTGGCTGCGAGTAGCTCGGCAGGCCGAGGCTCAGAAGTACAAACACACCTGCAGCCGCACCGTCGGCCGGAACGTCGCGGCGCCGTCGAGCGCGGTGGTGGTGGTGGTCGTGTCGGAGAGCATCTTGTCGTTGAGCGCCGGCTGCTCGTGGTGCGTGCTCACCTTGGTCGACGAGTAGGTGACGAGCGGGTTTTGAGCGTCGGCGCTGAGCGACAACCCGTGCCCGAGGAACCACTCGACGCCCAGGCCCCAGGAGAGCCCGGCCGAGAGCCCGGTAGTCGTCTGGCGATCGACCTGGGTGCCCGCCGCCGCGTCGGTGTTCCTCGTCGCGTTCGTCAGCCCCACGTTGGCGCCCACCAGCGCCAGCAGATCCACTGGCCCTTTGCCCATCACGGGGTAGCGCACGTTGGCGCCGACCATCAGGGCGTAGCCGGCGGTTCCCTCATTCGCCTTGCTCTCGACGGCGGCTTGACCGGGGAGTGTGACCGACGAGTTCACGGCGTTCGAGCCGCTGTCGGCGCCGAGCCGAACGTTGGGCTCGAGCGCGAACGCGGCCAGGCGCACGCGCACGCCCACGGTGTTGGGCTCGAGCAGCGACTGCGGAAAGGCCCACCCGGCGGCAATGCCGACAGTAGTGCCTTCAGGGCGTCCTTCGGCGACCGCCGGCTCCAGCGCGAGGGCGCTGCTGCTGAGGCTGAAGATGGCAATGGCAAGCGTTGGAAGCCGCATGAGTCCCCCCGAGCCCCATCATCTGTCGGGCACGGGACGGCGCAAATATTCTCCCGTCGGGAATGGTTCGCCACGGATGGTGATGCCAAGCTCCTGCTTCCAGGCCAAGGGGCTCACGGAGTTCATCGAGCTGGCGTAGCGGGGCCCGAAGGGAATCGGCGTCCGCTCCACTTTGCGACGCTACATCTCCACGAACATGCCCTCGATCTCCTTCCCGTGGTTGTCCAGCTGGGCCGAAAGAAGCCGCGCCCGGACCTCTTGAGCTAAGGTGTCGCGGTCGCAGCATGAAGCCAGCATCTGGGGGCTCCGCCGATGCGCTTTCCTTTGGTTGCCGCAGCGGCGTTCTGCGGTACGAGCTTGATGCTGGTCGGGACGGTCTCCAGCGCCAGCATGCCCTGCCGGCTGCCACAAGTGACGCTGCAGCCCCCCACCAACGCGACGGCGGTGCAGGAACCGCTGGTGTTGTCCGTCGCGCCGGGGCCAGGGCTTTCCCGCGGCCTGGGTGATCTCATCAGCCTAGAGGCGGCGGACGGTACCAAGGTGCCGGCGCAGGTGGATGTCGTCGATGCTGGCTGGGTACAGCGCGCGAGCATTCGTGGGCTTGGGGCGTCAGGCTGGTACACGGTCCGGCTTTCGTTGCCTCCGGGGGGCCGCGAGAGCAGTGATCGGTCTCTGGTCGCGACGGCCACCGGCTTCTACGGCGAAGTGCTGGTAGGTCAATCGGACCCGGGCATTGCGCAAGTCCAGCAATGCGCAACATCTGTCGCCATCACCTGGTCCGAGCCAGTGGCGTTCGAGCAGGATCCCGCAGGGGACATCGAGCATCGTTCGGGCTCGGGTGAGACGATCGCCTGCACCAATGCCCCGAGCGCTCTCGACGCCGGGTGCCGCTCCAGCATTCGGTTGACCTGCGCCGACTTCGCCATCGCGGCGCTTCGGGTCGTCCGCCCGCCCCGGAGCGTGGACGGAGGCAGCGCGAGCTTCCCTCCGCCCGGGGAGGTTTTCGAGGCCACGCAGTGGGCGACCGACACGACTCTCGGCGGCGCCTGCCAGATCTGGCAACCGAACGTGAGGGAACGTTCTCACCAGAACCTCTCCGCGAGTGATCTCTCCGCGACCTACGCGAAATGCCCGAGCGAAGGCGGCTGCGGCTGCTCGGGTGGGAGTGGCGTTGCAATGTGGGCCCTGGCTTTTGGGGTGGTGCGCAAGATGGCTCGTCATGTCCGCTGAGGTCGGGCTGCCGCTGCTCGCGGCCAGCCTCGCGCTGGCCGCATGCGCCAAACCTGACTGCGCGCAGACGCCACCGCCGCCGCCGGCAGAGCTCGGCGAGCCGGCGGCGCCCGAGGGCTATCAGGCGACCCGGGTTCTGGCGGGCCTGGTCGAGCCGACCCAGCTTCAGTTCGACTCCGCCGGAAAGCTCTTCGTGCTCGAGGGCGGCCCCGGTCTTCCCAAGGCGGTCCGGGTGTTCGCTCCTGACCTGCGCGAGGTAAGCCGGATTCCGCTCGAGGGCGAGGGCGAAGCCCTGGGGCTGCTGGTCTTCGGAGCGGGAGAGCGGGTGCTCGTCGGAAGCCGCGGAAGGATCGACGGCTTTCGCGCCGAGGCCGGGGGCGGGTTCGTTGGTCCCGAGCCGTGGGTCACCGATCTCCCCAACGGTGAGCACACCAACGATGGCATGGCGCTCGGGCCGGACGGCTTCGTGTACTTCGCGGTCGGGAGCACCTGCGACGTCTGCGATGAAGTGGACCCGCGCTCGGCGACCGTGATGCGAGCGGCGGCGGACCAGTCCGCCCCGGTGCCCGAGGTGTACGCGCGCGGCCTGCGCAACGCCTACGACCTGGCGTTCACCGATGGGGGCGTGCTCCTCGCGACCGACAACGGTCCGGAGTGCTGTGGTGACGAGGCTGCCGGCTGCACCGGACCCGGGGTCGACCGTCTGCTGGAGATTCGGCGCGATGAGGACTACGGCTGGCCCCGGGCGTATCGCGAGCGAGCCACCGCAGCGCCGGCGCTGGCGCTGGCGGAGCTGCCGCTTCACGGCGGCGCGACGGGCCTGGTCGCCGACGATGGCGCGATGTGCGGTGGGCCGAGCATCTTCCTTACGCTCTGGGGCACCCAGCACGGGCGAACCGAGGCCGGCCGCAGCGTGTACCGGGTGCGGCTGGGCCGAGACGAACTGGGCGTGCTCGTCGCCGCGCCCCCCGAGTCGTTCATGGGCCCTTCCGGCCTGGGCCACCCAATCGATGTCGCGATCGGACCCGACGGCGCGCTGTACGTGCTCGACTTCGAGGGCAGCGTGGTGCGCGTGGCCCTGAACGCGGCTGGCGCCTGCCCATAGGGGGAGTGATGCGACGATGTGAAGTGACACTCCCCGGGCAGAACGGGGGAACGGTGATGGTTCCGCGGCGGAGCTCGTGGCTGTTCGCTGCGGTGTTCCCGTTTCTCGCGACGCAAGCTCTCAAGGTCGGGTGCGAGTGCGGAGGGAACTCCGCTTCTCCTCATTGCGTAGGGACGGCGTGCGCAGGTCAGGATTCTGGCATCGGCAACGATGACGCCGGTGAAGATGCCGGTGAAGACGGCGGAATGGACGGCGGCAACGGCGCCGGACCGGATGCTGGCGACGACGCCGGAATCGACGCGGGAAGGGATGCAGGTTCAGACGCCGGCGACGACGCGGGCACCGACGCCGGCGACGACGCGGGCACCGACGCCGGTGACGACGCGGGCACCGACGCCGGCGACGACGCGGGCACTGACGCCGGCGACGACGCGGGCACTGACGCCGGCGACGACGCGGGCACTGACGCCGGCGACGACGCGGGCTTCGTCGGCCCGTTCGCCATCACTGGTGTCGTGGGCAACGCCGACGTCATCGCCGACAACTTGCTCGAGTCGACGCTGAACCCGACCGCGGTGTGGGGTTCTGCCATCGGCGCAACCAGCTACGACGTCCTCATCCGGAACGCCGGCGACACGGCTGATGCCTGCTCCGTTCAGAATTCCGCCACTACCAGCTTCTTGTTTTCCGCCTGCACCCTCACGCTTTCGGCGAGCTACCGAATCAAGGTCTCGGCCAAGAATGGGCTCGGGGCGGTGACCCCGGCCTCCAACGACGGCTTCCTTTTCACGGTCGTCGGCACTCCCATCGTCGTGAAGACCATTGGGCAGAAGGTCGGACGCGACTTCTCGACTCCTCAATCCTGGGACGACGCGCGCAAAGGAAACCTGACGACCCGGAAGGTGTTCGCCATCTCGGCACAGACGGGTGCTTTCACCAACGGCGAAACCGTCCATGGAGTCTCGAGCGGGCTCGACCGGACCTACGTCGAGGAACACTTCGCCCCCACCGTCGCCGAGGCCACCATGAGCCTCGACGGCGCTGCGGGTGGAACCTACCTGGTCGGAGAGACGCTTCAGGGCCAGACGTCGGGCGCGACGGCTCACCTCGACAGCGTCTTGACCACCACCGGAACCATCGAGAAGGGTGTCATGTACAACGACTCCCCGTTCACGACGACTACCAATTTCACTGGGTCGACCACGGATTCAAGCCACTACCTTTGGCTGACGGTCGCCCCCGACCAGCGACACAACGGTAGGGCCGGAACCGGAGTCGTGATTCAGCCAACCCTCGGCGGCGACGCCATTCAGGTTTGGGACCACTACACCGTAATCGAGTGGATGGAGATAACGGGGGTTCACAGCACGGGCTGCTGCCACGTCTTTGGAGTTCACGCGAGCTGGGTCAACAACGTCCG
>JAHFDQ010000677.1:0-1852 GCA_023248915.1 Archangiaceae bacterium
GTACGGCGTGGGAATGCGCTCGACGTCGAAGAGCAGCCCCCGGAAAATCTGGTGGAACAGGTCGATGCCGCCGAGCGATACCGAACCCACCGTGTCACCGTGGTACGCCTCGGCCAGCGCGACGAAGCGGCGCTTCCCGGGCCGGCCCTTCTGCGCCCAGTACTGGTACGCCATCTTGAGGGCCACCTCAACCGCCGTCGAACCGCTGTCCGAGTAGAAGACCCGGGTGAGCCCCTCTGGCGCGACCCGCACCAGCCGCTCGGCCAGCAAGATGGACGGCACCGACGCCAGCCCGAGCAGCGTGGTGTGCGCCACCCTTGATAGCTGCGCGCGAACGGCGTCGTCGATTTCCTGCTTCCGGTGGCCGTGCACCGTCACCCACAGGGAGGACACTCCGTCGAGGTAGCGGCGGCCTTCGTCGTCGATGAGGTGGTTGCCGTCCGCCTCGGCGATGACGAGCGGCGCGTCGTCGGGCCACTCTTGCATCTGGGTGAAGGGGTGCCACACGTGCTTCTGGTCCAGCTCGACCAGGCGCGCGTGGGACCTACTGGCCACGCAACGCCCCGAGCCCGTCTAGGCACTCCAGCGCCAGGTCGATGTGCTCGCTGGTGTGCCCGGCGGCCACGGCGAAGCGCAGCCGGCTGGTCCCTTCCGGCACCGTCGGCGGCCGGATGGCCTTCACGTGCAGCCCGCGCTCCCGCAAGGTGCGCGCCGCTTCCAGCGCCCGCTCGGGCGTCCCCAACATGACGGGGAAGATGGCGCTCTGGGGCTCGACCCCCAGCCCCTTCGCGAACCGGCGAATGTTGCGCCACAGCCGCTCGCGCCGGGCGCCGTCGGCCTCGCACAATTCGAGCCCCTTCCCCGCAGCCGCGCACACCGGCGGCGGCAGCGCCGTGGAGAAGACGAGCGAGCGGGCCCGGTTGAGCAGCGCCTCGCACACCGGCGCCGAGGCCGCGGCGTAGGCTCCGAACGAACCCAGCGCCTTGCCGAACGTCCCCACCCGGACGTCGACCTCTGCGCCCAGCCCCAACTCGTCGCACAGGCCCGACCCGCGCGGCCCCAGCACTCCCACCGCGTGCGCCTCGTCCACCAAGAGCGCGGCCCCGTGGGCGCGGCACACCTCGACCAGCTCGGCCACCGGCGCCCGGTCGCCGTCCATCGAGAAGACACCGTCGGTGCAGACCAGCCGGCGCCTGCCCTCGTGCGCGCCCAGGAGTTGGTCCAGCCGCGCCGCGTCGCGGTGGGGGTAGACCACCACCTTCGCGCGCGACAACCGGCAGCCGTCGATGAGCGAGGCGTGGTTGAGCTCGTCGGAGAAGACGACGTCGCCCTCACCCAGAAGCGCCTGCAGCACGCCGACGTTGGCCGCGTAGCCGCTGTTGAACAGGCGCGCCGCTTCGGTGCCCGAAAAGCGCGCCGCGGCCGCTTCCAGCGCCTGGTGCTCGTCGGTGTCGCCGACGATGAGCCGCGACGCGCCGGCCCCCGACCCGTAGGCGTCCGCCGACAGTCGCGCCGCCGCCGCGAGGCGCGGGTCGCCCGCCAGGCTCAGGTAGTCGTTCGAGGAGAAGTTGACCAGCGTCTCGCCCGCCATGCGCACCACCGGCCCCTGCGGCGAGGACAAGGGCTCGATGAAGCGCAACAACCCGCGGCGTTCCGCGTCGGCCAGGTCTTCCCTCGCCCAGCCGTCGGCCGGCGTCCGGGGCGCTCGGCCACGCTGGCGGGCCGCGGCGCGGGCGCCAGGCCGGGCGCTCATCGGGCCGGGTCCGGTTCGAGCGGTTCTAGCCCCGCCTCGGCGAGCAGCGCCATGTCGGCGGCGTAGCCGGGGTTGCCGGTGGTGAGCAGCCGCTCGCCC
>JAHFDQ010000677.1:1862-2872 GCA_023248915.1 Archangiaceae bacterium
AGGCACAGAAGCTGCGCCTCGGGGCTCATCTGCACTCTGCCCGCCGACAGCCGCACGAAGGACAGCGGCATCAACAGGCGCGCGGTGGCGATGGCGCGCACCATCTCGAGCGACGTCACGCTCGGGCGGCCGGCCAGGGGCGTGCCCTCGACCGGCACCAGCGCGTTCACCGGCACCGACTCGGGGTGCGCTTCCTGGTTGGCCAGCGTGCGCAGCATCTCGCAGCGGTCGTCCACCGACTCGTCCATGCCGATGATGCCGCCCGAGCAGACCGCGATGCCCGCTTCGCGCACCCGCGCAAGCGTCGCCAGCCGGTCGTCGAATGTCCGGGTGGTGATGACGTCGTGGTAGTGCTCGGGCGAGGTGTCGAGGTTGTGGTTGTAGGCCGTCAGCCCCGCGTCCTTCAGCCGCCGCGCCTGAGCGTCGGACAGCATGCCGAGGGTGCAGCAGGCTTCCATGCCCAGGCCGCGCACGCCGCGCACCATCTCGAGCACCTGGTCGAACTGCGGCCCGTCCTTCACCTCGCGCCAGGCGGCTCCCATGCAGAAGCGCGTCGCCCCGGCGGCCCGCGCCGCCCGAGCCGCCTCGAGCACCTCGGCCGGCGCCATCAGCTTCTCGGCCTTCACCCCCGTCGAGTACCGCGCCGCCTGCGAGCAGTAGGCGCAGTCCTCCGAGCAGCCGCCCGTCTTCACCGACAACAGCGAGCAGAGCTGGACTTTGTTGGCGGGGAACACCTGCCGGTGCAGCGTCTGCGCCCGGTGCAAGAGGTCGAAGAGCGGCAGATCGTGTAGCGCGCGCACCTCGGCGAGCGTCCAGTCGTGGCGCGGCTGGACTCCGGGCGGAGGGGAAGAAGGCAGTCCCGGCAGGCCGTGACCTCCGTGGACGTGGTCATGGTGGGCGTGGCCGTGGAAGGCCTTGGCGGGGCTCGACATTCAGAGCGGGATAAGGCCCCTCGGCGGGCCTTGTCAACCTGTGGGCGGCGCCTCGGTTGACGACGGCCCGACCGGCAG
>JAHFDQ010000251.1 GCA_023248915.1 Archangiaceae bacterium
GCCCAGGCGCACCACGAAGTTCAACAGCGCCTCGGGGTGAACGCCGTTCTTCCTGTGCAGCATCACGTCCGCCTCGGGGTGGCGGCGCTTCGACAGCTTCTCGCGGTCGGGCCCGAGAATCAGCGGGAAGTGCGCGAACTCGGGAGGCTTCCAGCCCAGCGCCTCGTACGCGAGCAGCTGCGGGAAGGTCGAGTTGATGTGCTCTTGCCCGCGGCCGACCAGGGTGATGTCCATGGTGTGATCGTCTACGACGCAGCCGAAGTTGTAGAGCGGCAGCCCGTCGTTCCGCAGCATCACCCAGTCGTCCAGGTCGGACAGCGGCTTGGCGATGCGCCCCAGCACCTTGTCGGTGAAGGCGACGGTGCCCTCGCCCGACGGCTTCTTCAGGCGAACCACCGAGGGAGCGCCCGGCGGAATGTCCTTCCGGTCGCGGCAGGTGCCCTCGTACAGGTAGGTGCGCTTCTCTTTCTCGAAGACCGCCCGTCGTTCGTCCAGGTGCTGGCGGGTGCACGTGCAGCGGAAGGCCTTGCCGGCGGCGATCAGTTGCTCGGCCGTCTCGCGGTAGCTCGCGAGGCGCTCGGTCTGGAAGTAGGGGCCAGCCGGCCCGCCCACGCCCGGGCCCTCGTCCCAGTCGATGCCCAGCCAGGTCAGGCCGTCGAAGATCGCCTGCAACGACTCGGGCGTCGAGCGCTCGCGGTCGGTGTCCTCGATTCGGAGGATGAACACGCCCTGGTTCCGCCGCGCGTACAGCCAGTTGAACAGCGCGGTGCGCGCCCCGCCGATGTGCAGGTAGCCGGTGGGCGAAGGGGCGAAGCGGACTCGGGGGGGGCTCATGAGGAGGCGGGCTGATACCAGAGGGGGTGAGTCAATTCAACGCGCCCGGCCGCCCTTCGCTGCGCCTTCCCCGGCGCATACGGTAGACTTCGCGGGCGCGGGCCGAACGAGGGTTCCAATGACAAAGCAGACCTGGGCGTGGGCGGTCGCCGCGGCGCTGTGCAGCGCCGCCGCCTGGGCCACCACCCTGCTCGCCGCCGACGTGCCGGCGCTCACCCGGGGGGCCGACACCGTGGTGCGCGGCACCGTCACCAAGCTGGGCAGCCACTGGACCGGCGACCACCTGCGCATCGTGACCGAGGTGCAGATCGAGGTCGCCGAGGCGTACAAGGGCGCTCCGCCCCCCGCCGTCACCGTCGTGCAGCCCGGCGGCGTCGTCGGCGACGTCGGCCAGGCCGTCTCGGGGCTGGCTACCTTCTCAGAGGGCGAAGAGGTCGTCGTCTTCCTCGAGCGGCGCCCCGGCGGCAGCTTCCTCGTCGCGGGCATGGCGCAGGGCAAGTACCGCGTCGAACGGTCCAGCGACGGCAAGGAAGCCTTCGCGGTCCCGGACGACACCGGCGACGCGCTGGTCCTCGACCCGGTGACGCGGGCTCCCGTCTCGACCGGCAAGCGCCGGCCTCCGACGTTGGTCGAGCTGGTGGCGGCCGTCCGTGCGGCCGCCGCGGCGCCGGGTTCCGCCCCGGGTATTCCGGCTCGACCGGGTTCCTTCGAGAAGGCCCCGTGAGCCCGGTCGCCGCGCTGCTCGCGCTGGCCTTGGCCATTCCCGACCTGCCCTACGTCCGCAGCAAGGCGGACTCCAGCGACCCGAACTCGCACTGCCTGTGGTGGCCGGTGGGCACCATCACCTACCAGCAGGTCACGAGGGGGAACCCCGAAACTCTGCCGGCCGGCAGCGAGTTCACCGCGGTGCACAAGTCCTTCGACACCTGGCAGGCCGTGATGAACTCGTGCGGCGATCTCACCCTGGTGGAAGGGCCCCGCATCGCCGACCGCACCATCGGCCATAACCCCGGCAGCACCGACAACCACAACACCGTCGTGTTCCGGCAGGCCTACTGCGCGGGGGGCGTGGTTCCGCCGTCGGACTCGTGCTGGACCGACGAGACCTGCATGAACGTCTACGACTGCTGGGAATGGGGGCGCGGCACGATCGCGCTGACCACCACCACCTACGAGAGGGCTTCCGGGCGGGTGTACGACTCGGACATCGAGCTGAACGCCTACTACAACATCTTCACCACCAACGACGCCGCGCCCTGTTCGCCCCCTGACTTCAGCCAGACGTGCAGCGCCACCGACGTGCAGAACACCGTGACGCACGAGGCGGGCCACGTGCTGGGCATGGACCACACCGCCCGCGCCGGCTCGACCATGAACACGAGCGCGGTGGTGGGCGAGATGTCGAAGCGCGTCGTCGACCCTGGGTCTGCTTCGTTCGTCTGCGAGGTGTACCCGAAGGGCCGCCAGTCGCGCGACTGCGTCATCAACCCGGTGCCCAACCCCCTCGGGCCCGTCGTCGCCGGCAGTTGTGGTGCCGCGGGCGGCGGCCTTACGCTTAGCGCGCTGGCGGGGCTGGTCGGCCTCGGAAGGCGCCGGCGAAAGCTGGCCCTTTGAGGGTCGCCCTCGCGGCGGCGCTCGTCGCGACCTCGGCCTCGGCTGCCGAAGGGTACCGCCGGACGCCGGTGCCGGGGAAAGAGCTGTGCCTGTCGTGGAGCACCCGAGCGCTCTCCTACAGCGCCGACGCCGCCGGCAGCGTGAAGACGCCGGGCGATACTGAATTCGCCGCGATCGAAGCGTCGTTTCGCACCTGGCAGGCGCTCTCGGACTCGTGCTCGGACTTCCACCTCACCGCCGGGCCGCGCCTCGCCAACGCGGTGGTGGGCCACGCCCCCGGGTCGGGGCCCGACAACGTCGTCGTGTTTCGCGAGGTGTCCTGCCCCGACGTCGTTCCGCCGGGCGACGCCTGCATCGCGGCCGAGACGTGCGCGAACGTCCACCGGTGCTGGGACCACGGAGACGACACCCTCGGCCTCACCACCACCACCTTCAGCGCCGCCACCGGCGTCATCGTCGACGCGGACATAGAACTGAACGCCGCCCCGCACGCCGACGGAACGGAGTTTCTCTTCACTACCGTGCCGTCGCCGCAGTGCCTGCCAGGCGAGGAAGCGCCGACCTGCGTCGCCATCGACGTGCAGAACACGGTCACCCACGAGGTCGGCCACCTGTTCGGGCTCGACCACGTGACCGCCGACGGATCGACCATGGAAACGACGGCTCCGGTCGGGGAAACGAGGAAGCGCGTCATCGACTCGGGCACCGCGCAGGGCTTCTGCGACACCTACCCGCGAGGGTCGACCTCGGTGCCGTGCGGCGAGCTCGGCACGCTCCGCAGGAGGGTGGTGGCAAAGAGCACAGGCACGGCGCTCGGCTGCGTCGCCGGGACAGGGGAAGTGTCGGTCGCGGCCGTCTGGCTCGCAGGCTGCTGGCTGGCGCTGGCCAGGGTTCGCTCCCGCGCGCGGTGAGGCCAATGTCACGGATACTGCCAACTACGAGCGTCGGCGGACGGGTCTAGGCGTACGGCCGCGGACCGACCGCGTAGTTGGCAGTATCCGTGACAATCGGCGCGAGGCATTGGCCCGGGCCCGGCCGGCTGACGCCCGGACCTTGTTACGGATACTGCCAACGTCGACCCCTGGCGGACGCGCCCAGGCGTACGCGCTCGGCCCGAGTGCGTAGTTGGCAGTATCCGCAACATTCCGTCTGGGTCGCATCGCGTTGGCTGGCCTTGGTGTTCCGTTCGGCCCGAGCGGAGTTCGAGAGCGACCTCTCGACTTCGCTCGAGGTGAGTGGGAATTTCGCCTGGCGCGGGCCGAGTGGCAGTTTGGCGCCGCCGGGGCGGGTGGGGTAAAGGCCTCGCCCCATGCACGACCCCGAGCTCGCCCGTGAAGCCCTCGCCGCACTGCCCCCCGACATCGGCGCGAGCCCGCTCTTCAACGCGGACTTGGCTCCGGTGCCGGTCGCTCGGCGCAACTGGACCACATACAACTTCGCCGCCCTGTGGATTTCCATGGCGCACTGCATTCCCACCTACATGCTGGCGGGCGGGCTCGTCGCGGTGGGAATGAACTGGTGGCAGGCGCTCTTCACCATCGGGCTCGGCAACGTCATCGTGCTGGTGCCGATTCTGCTGAACGCCCACCCGGGCACCCGCTACGGCGTGCCGTTTCCCGTCCTCGCGCGCGCGTCGTTCGGCACTGTTGGTGCCAACGTCCCGGCGGTGCTGCGGGCCATTGTCGCCTGCGGTTGGTTCGGAATTCAGACCTTCATCGGCGGCGAGGCGGTGAAGACGTTCATCGAAGCGATGTGGCCGGCCTTCGGGTCCGTCGGCGGTGGCGTCACGCTGCTGGGCCTCGGCCTGCCAAGCGCCATCACCTTCCTCGTCTTCTGGGCCCTCAACATCTTCATCATCTACCGGGGCATGGACGCGGTGCGGGTCTTCGAGAACTGGGCGGCCCCCATCGTGCTGGTGATGGCGGCGCTCTTGCTCGCCTGGGTGGTGTCGCGCGCCGGCGGGCTGGGCGAGATGCTGACTCAACCGTCGAAGTTCGGCACCTTCGGCGAGTTCTGGGCCGTCTTCGTGCCGTCCCTGACGGGGATGATCGGCTTCTGGGCGACGCTTTCGCTCAACATCCCCGACTTCACCCGGTTCGGCCGCGGCCAGCGCGAGCAGATGCTGGGTCAGGCGCTGGGGCTGCCCACCACGATGATCGCCTTCTCGGCGATGGGCGTCGTCATCACCAGCGCGTCGCAGATGATTCTGAGAGGCGTTGACGCTTCCAAGCTGTGGGACCCGGTCTTCATCCTCGCGCAGCTGACGTCGTCGTCGGCGCCGGCGGGCCTGTCGGCGCCGCTCATCGCCTCGGGAGCCGTCCGAGCCGCGGTGGCCGTCGTCTCGCTCTTCGGGGTCGGCGTGGCGACGGTGTCGGTCAACATCGCCGCCAACGTGGTCAGCCCGGCAAACGACTTCGCCAACCTCGCGCCGCGCCTCATCTCGTTCAAGACGGGCGGCCTCATTACGGGGGTGCTGGGCATTGCCATGATGCCGTGGAAGCTCCTGGCCAGCGCGAACACCTACATCTTCAGTTGGCTGGTGGGGTACTCGGCGCTGCTCGGGCCCATCGCCGGCGTCATGATCGTCGACTATTGGGTATTACGGCGCCGCGAGCTCGACGTGCCCGACCTCTACCGTCCAGGCGGGCGCTACGCTGGGGTGAACCCGGTCGCGCTGGCCGCGCTGGTGCTGGGCGTGGCGCCGAACGTCCCCGGGTTCCTCAAGAACGTGCACCTGCTTTCCGGTCCGCCCGGCTTCTTCGACTCGCTCTACGTGTACGCCTGGTTCACCGGCTTCGGCATTGCCGCGGCGGTGTACTACGCGGGTATGCGGCTGATGCCGGCCCGGACGGCGGCGGGCACGACCGGCGCAGGCTGAAGACGTCGCGACTCGACTTCGAGAGTCGACTTGCCGGTCGCACGAATCAGCGTCTACTCGGGCCCAGGCGCCGTGCTAGGACCACGGCCGTCCGCTTCCGGACTCGCACTCTTCTCGGGGGTCACCATGATTGCCGCGGCACCTAGGGCGCTCAGAGCGGTCGCATCGGCGTCGGCGTTGCTCGTCCTGTTCGCCTGCGGGACCAACCCGGGCGGCACCGACGGCGGCGTGCACGGCGACTCAGGTGTGGACGCGGGCACCTGCTCGACCGACAGCAGCGGGGCGCTCGCAGTCGGCAAGTTCACGCAATACGTGGCCGCGACGACGACCACCAACGTCCTTATCTTCCGGAGCGACTGCCGTTGGTGCGCCGACGCCATCGTCGACGGCGCGTCTCAGGCGCTCTCCTCGGAAGGCACCTGGTCGTCCGCGAACGTCACCAGCGACGCCGGGCCGGGCATCGAGGTCGACAAGACGAACAGCATCTTCTTCAACATCCTTTCGTCCGACGGGGCCACGGCGCGCAGCTATCGCACCGCCGACGGCATCTACTCGGGCTTCGAGTACGCCAGGCAGACCTCGTCGCCCTTCACCTGCGACGGACAGTAGCGACGGCGCCGTGGGCCGGGCCCGCTCGCGGCCCGGTGGTTGACCGGCCGACCGTGTCGCGTCGCCCGTCGGCTCAGCGCTGGCGGGCCGCGCGCTTCTGGAACCTGCCCGCGCCCGTCTTCCCCAGCCACTTGTCGTTCTCGACCACCAGTTGGCCCCGCGAGAAGACGTGGGTGGGGGCGCCCCGGGTGACGCGCCCCTCGTACGGGTTGTAGTCCACCCGCATGTGGTGGCTCTTCGCCGACCAGCGGATTTCCTTGTCCGGGTCGAAGACGACGAGGTCGGCGTCCGAGCCCGGGGCGACGGTGCCCTTCTTCGGGTACAGGCCGAACGTCTTCGCCGCCGCGGTGCTGGTCACCTCGACGAATCGGTTCACGTCGAAGCGGCCGGCCTTCACGCCGCCGTCCCACACCAGGCTCATGCGCATCTCGAGCCCGGGAGCCCCGTTCGGAATCTTCGCGAAGTTGCCCTTGCCGAGCTCTTTTTCCTTCAGGGTGAAGGGGCAGTGGTCGGTCGCGACGGTGGACAGGTCGCCGAGCTTCAAGCCCGCCCAGAGCGCCTGCTCGTTGCCCTTTTCGCGCAGGGGAGGGCTCATCACGTACTTGGCGCCGTCGAAGCCCGGCTCTTCGTAGTTCTCGGTGGACAGGCACAGGTACTGCGGGCACGTCTCGCCGGTGACGCCGACGCCGCGTTCCTTCGCGCGGCGAATTTCCGCGAGCGCCTCGGCGGCCGAGACGTGGACGATGTAGATGGGGGCCCCGGCCACTTCTGCCAGCGCGATGACGCGGCCGGTGGCTTCGCCCTCGAGCCGCGGCGGCCGGGTGAGCGCGTGCCAGCGCGGCGAGGTGTCGCCCCGGGCGATCGCCTGCTGCACCAGAATGTCGATGACCGGCCCGTTCTCGCAGTGCACCGCGATGAGGCCTCCGTTGTCGCGGCTGCGCTGCAGTGCTTTGAAGATCAGCCCGTCGTCCACCAGGAAGACGCCCGGGTAGGCGGTGAACACCTTGAACGAGGGCACGCCGTCCTTCACCAGGGCGTCCATCTCGGCGAGCGTCTCGGGGCCGAGCTCGCGGACGATCATGTGGAAGCCGTAGTCCGTGCAGGCCTTGCCTTCGGCCTTCTTGTGCCAGTCGTCGAGGCCGGCGCGCAGCGAGCCGCCGCTCGGCTGGATGGCGAAGTCGATGACGCAGGTGGTGCCGCCGAAGGCCGCGGCGCGGGTGCCGGTCTCGAAGTCGTCCGAGCTGTAGGTGCCTCCGAACGGCATGTCGAGGTGGGTGTGGGGGTCGATTCCGCCCGGCATCACGAGCTTGCCCGTGGCGTCCACGGTGCGGTCCACCGCCCCGGCGCGCGACGCCAGGTCCTGCCCGATGAGCGCCACCTTCTCGCCCTCGATCAGCACGTCGGCCTTGTACAGGTCGGAAGCGGTTGCGACGGTTCCGTTCTTGATCAGCGTCTTCATGCGGGCCTTCTCTCGCCTAGGGGATCTGCTTGACCAGGTTCTCGTAGGTGTCGGGGCGCCGGTCCCGGTAGAACTGCCAGGTGCGCCGCACCTCTTCGATCAGGTCGAAGTCCATATCGGCGGTGACCAACTCGTCCTTGTCTTCGCTGGCCTCGACGAGGAACTTCCCGCGCGGGTCCACGAAGTACGAGTGGCCGTAGAACTTGCCGATGTTCCACGGGGCCTCGGTGCCGACGCGATTGATGGCTCCGACGTAGTAGCCGTTCGCCACCGCGTGCGCGGGCTGCTCGAGCTTCCACAGGTACTGGGACAGGCCGGCGACGGTGGCGGAAGGGTTGAACACCACCTCGGCGCCCGCCAGGCCCAAGAGGCGCGCCCCCTCGGGGAAGTGCCGGTCGTAGCAGATGTACACGCCCACCACGCCGTACTGCGTCTGGAACACCGGGTACCCCAGGTTGCCGGGCTTGAAGTAGTACTTTTCCCAGAAGCCGGCGGTCTGCGGGATGTGGTTCTTCCGGTACTTGCCGAGCACCTTCCCGTCAGCGTCGATGACCGCCGCAGTGTTGTAGTAGACGCCCGCCATCGCGCGCTCGTAGACGGGCACCACGATGACCATCGAGTACTTCTTGGCGTACTCGGCCAACAGGTGCGTCGTCGGCCCCGGCACGGCCTCGGCGGCGTCGTACCAATTGGGCGTCTGGGCCGGGCAGAAGTAGGGGGTGTTGAAGACTTCCTGCAAGCACAGCATCTGCACGCCGGCCTTGCCCGCTTTCTCGACGAAGGGGAGCGTCTTCTCCAGCATCGCCTGGATGATCTCTTTGACGGACCCTTCGCTCTTCGCGTTCGCGACCTGGACGAGGCCGCCCTTGACGTTTCTGGCCATGCCGGGGGACATAGCCCTCGCGCTTCGAGCCGGTCAAGCGGACCTGGCCCAGGGGTTTTCGACGTGGCAGTCGCCTTTTTCGACCTGGACCGGACGCTCTTGGCGGCCAACTCTGCCACGCTCTGGGTTCGCCGCGAGCTGGCGCTGGGAAACCTGCGCAGGCGCCAGGGGGTACAGGCGGCCGTCTGGCTGGGGCTGTACCAGCTCGGCCTGGGCGGAATG
>JAHFDQ010000026.1 GCA_023248915.1 Archangiaceae bacterium
GCCGCTCGGCTTGTGAGTCAACCGCACCGCCGAGTCGGTGGTGTTGACGCTCTGGCCTCCCGCGCCGGTCGACCGCATCACCTGCATCTCGATGTCGGCCGGGTTGATCTGCACGTCCACGTCCTCGGCCTCGGGCATCACCGCCACGGTGACGGTCGAGGTGTGGATGCGCCCCTGCGCCTCGGTCGCCGGCACCCGCTGCACCCGGTGCACGCCCGACTCGTACTTCATCTGCGAGTAGACGGCGTCGCCCGAGAGGGTGAGGGTGGCGTCCTTGATGCCCCCCTGGTTGCCGCGGCTGACGTCCACCAGCTCGGACTTCCAGCCCTTCTTGTCGGCGAAGCGCAGGTACATCTGCAGCACCTCTTCGGCGAAGAGCGAGGCCTCGTCGCCGCCGGCGCCCGACCGAATCTCGACGATGACGTTCTTCTCGTCGTTCGGGTCCTTCGGCAGCAAGAGGAGCTTCAGGTCGGCCTCGAGCGCGTCGCGGCGGGCCTTCAGGGCGGGCAATTCTTCGCGCGCCATCGCCTTCATTTCGGGGTCCGAGCCCGAGAGCAGCTCTTCGGCGCCGGCCAGGTCGGCCTGCACCTTCTTGTAGGTGCGGAAGGCCTCGACCAGCCTCTCGAGCGACGACCGTTCCTTCGCCACCCGCTGCAGGCGCGCCGAGTCGGCCAGAGTCTCCGGGTTCCCGAGATCGGCCGTCAGGCGCTCGAAGCGCCGCTCGACTTCTTCCAGCTTGTCAATCATCGCGCGTGCCGCCTACTTGCCGGGTTGGAGCCCAAAGCGCAAGCGCGCCAAAAAGCTCGACGCAGCGGCCCGGGCGTGGAAGATCGGCGCTGCACCACGTTCAACCACTACCGAGGGGACACCCAGTGCCCAAGCAAAAGGGTAACCGCAGCAAGAAGAAGCTGAAGAACCGCGCCAAGAGCAAGCGGGGCGTGCTGAAGCGGCGCCGCGTTCGCGCCCGGAAGGCCAAGGGCAAGTATTAGCTGGGGCTGGTCTGTCGCAGGGCGGCGGACGCCGTCTCGCCTGTCGGGAGGGCCCTGGGCCGCTGCCATTCGTCATTCGACTGGGGCATCCGGCGCGCGGGCCGGGCTGAAGTCCGTCGACCTCGAACCTGATAGGCTGGCGCAACCGCATGCTTTCCGACTCCGGCCTCGCGGTCGGCGCTGATGGGGGGATCGCCATGGTGCCGGGGCGAAGTTCGTGGGTGTTCGCTGCCGTGTTTCCGTTCCTCGCGACGCAGGCCCTTCGGGTCGGCTGCGAGTGCGGGGGCCAGGTGCCTCCCACCCAGTGCCTAGGTGCCGCCTGCGGAACCCCGGCCGATGATGCGGGGGGCGACGCGGGGACCTCGGGTGAAGACTCCGGAGAGGACGCGGGTGCCGATGCCGGCGTGGACGCGGGCGACGACGCCGGCGCCGATGCAGGCTTCGACGCTGGAACGGACGCTGGACATGACGCGGGCTTCGTCGGTGCGTTCAGCATTACCGGAGTGACCGGCAACACCGACGGCGTCGCCGACGGTTGGCTGGCGACGACGTTGGAGCCGACCGCGAACTGGGGGGCCGCGGCCGGAGCATCGACCTACGAGGTGGTGATTCGAGATGCCGCCGACACCGTCGACGCGTGTTCGGCCCAGAGCACCACGGCAACGAGCTACGACTTCGCCGGTTGCGTGCTCGTCGACGGGGCGTCCTACCTCGTCAAGGTCACCGGCCACGCCGCGGCCGGCGCTTCGGGTGCGGCCAGCAACGACGGGTTCGCCTTCACCGTGGACGCCCTCGCGCCGACCTCGCCGGTGTTCACGACGCCCACCGTGAACGTGACCACCTTCGCACCCACCTACACGTTCGCCTGGACCTGCTCGGACTCGGGCTCGGGGCTGAACTTGGCGAGTCCGTACCTGGTGGAACGGTTCGCGACTTCGGGCTGCGGCGGGGCGCCTGCATCGTCGGGGACTCAGACGGCTGCGTCCTTTGACTGCACTGCCATGGTTCCGGGGGCGGTTTACTCCGTCCAGGTGACGGCCTACGACAACGCCGGCAACGTCAGCGCGACGACTTGCTCTCCCGACGTTGCCTTCGACGCTGCGCCGACGCTGTCGCTGGCGGACCCGGTCACCGGCTCCTCGACCACGGCGACACATCAGTCAGTCGACGCGGTCATCGGAAACGACCTGGGAGCGGCCAAGTGGTGCCTGAGTGAAGCGCAATCTTCAGCCCCGACTTCGGGGGTGACGGCCTGCGCCGGCGGAACCGGGCCGAGCGGTGGATGGTTCACCGCGAGGCCTGCATCGGTCACGCTCTCGACCGGCGACGGTTCGAAGACGGTCTACCTCTGGCTGGCGGACGGGGCCGGCAACGTGAACTCGAGCGGGGCTTCGAAGGCGATGGCTTTGACGGGTGCCCCGCCCCCGCTGGTCTTCGACTCCCACCCCAAGAAGATCTCGAGCCTGCACAAGGCCGGTACGCGGTTGACCGGAAGGTGCACCGAGGTTGGAGGGGCCGTGCTGATCACCGGCGGCGGAACCGGCTCGACCACCTGCGCCGCCGGCGGCTCGTGGGCGGTCAACGCCAATTTCGCGAGTGCCGCTGACGGAACGGTGGCGGTCTCGGGCGTCCAGTGGACGGCATCGGGTGCCCTGTCCTCGGTGCCTGTCGCCCACCAGTACGTCAAGGACGCGGTCTTCTGCGACACTCCCGCCAACGCCGGGGCCGCACCGTTCGCGAGTGGGTCCGGAGCTTTGCTCGACCCGTATTACGTATGTTCGACGGCGCAGCTGCTTCAGCTGGCCTCGAGTCTGAGCTCGAGCGTTCGGCTGCGAAACGACGTCGACCTGACCGCCATGACTTGGGCCGGCATCGGGTGCTCCGGCACGCCCTACACCGGCACGTTCGATGGCAACGACTTCATCGTCGAGAACCTCACCAACACCACGGGCCCCGGCGGCTTCGGGTTCGTTTGCAGCCTCTCCGGGACTGTGGAGAACGTTGGCATGGAAAACGTGAACATCTCGTGCGGCAGCCTGACCGGGGCCATCGCCGGCCTCCAGAACGCGGGTGGCGTGATTCGCAATTGCTACTCGACGGGAGTCATTCAAACCACTGGAAGCCACATTGGCGGATTGGTTGGCCAGGAGCACGGCGACATCACTCGCTCGTACTCGACGGTCACCCTGAATGGGACAGGAAGCGCCTACGCGATCGGCGGGCTACGTCGGCGGCCTGGTGGGCGAGGAAATCGGGGGCACGGTGCAATATTCCTACTCGTCCGGAGCGGTTTCTGGGGCGAGCCCCATCGGCGGGCTCCTCGGGACGAACTCCGGCGTCGCCACCGCCTCGTACTGGGACAAGCAGACCAGCGGCCGGGCCACGAGCGCAGGGGGCACCGGCCTGACGACCGCCCAGATGCAAGCGCAGGCGAGCTACGTGGGTTGGGACTTCGCCGCCATTTGGAAGTTCGATTCCACCCTGTCGGCCTACCCAGTGCTCAAGTGGCAGTGAGCGGGCGCGCCGTGCGACGCGAGGCCCGCCAGGGCGTGCCAGCCAAGACTGCCTTGCACCCGTCGATCTCCGACGCGTAGTCTGGCCCGCAACCATGGCCCGGGAAAAAGACAACATCGCCCTCTCGGACGAGCACAACTCGCGCGGCATCGAGCTGGCAGACCGGGGTTGGCTGGACGAGGCCATCAAGGAATTCAAGAAGGCCATCGACCTGGACCCCGACTCGGCCCACGCCCACGACAACCTCGCCACCGTCTTCGCCGAGAAGAAGGCGTTTCGCGAGGCGCTGGGCGAATACCTCACCGCCATCAAGCTCGAACCCGATTCCGCCACCGCGCACTACAACCTCGCCTGCTTCCTCTCGACCCACGCCGCCGACATGGCGATCGCCGAGTACAAGGAAGCCATCGAGTTCGACCCCGAGTACCCCGACGCCCACCTGAACCTGGGGCTCACCTACGCCGACCACGGACGCATCGACGACGCCCAGAAAGAGCTGAACGTCGCCATCGAGCTCGAACCCACCGACGCCTTCCCCCGCCACGAGCTGGCCGCCCTGCAGATGGACGAGGGCGACTACCGGTCGGCCATCGGCCAGTTGAAGGACGTTACCCGGCTCGAACCCGACAACTTCGAGGCGCACCTCGACCTCGGCATCTGCTACGCCCAGAAGGGCTTCTACGCCGAGGCCGAGCGCAGCTACGACAAGGCGCGCACGCTGAACGGGGAAGATCTGCTGCTCAACTACAACCTCGCCGCCCTCTATGCGCTCTGGGGCAAGTCTCCCGCCGCGCTCGACTACCTGAAGAAGGCGGTCGCCATCGACCGCCAGAAGGTGGCCGGCTGGCTGGCGTCCGACCCGATGTTCGACGCGCTGAAGGGCGACGGGGAGTTCGAGAGCCTGGTCTAGCGAGAATGAATCTCGGCACGGTCCTCCTCGCGCTGGCGCTGGTGCTCGCCAACGGCTTCTTCGTCGCGGTCGAGTTCGCGCTGGTGAAGGTCCGGCCGACGCAGCTTCGCGCGCTCGACGAGAAGGGCCGGGTGGGCGCGGCGCTCGCCCTGCGCATGCGCTCGCGGCTCGACGTCTACTTGGCCGCGACCCAGGTCGGCATCACCCTGGCCTCGCTCGGCTTGGGTTGGGTGGGCGAACCCGCCTTCGCCCAGCTCATTCAGCCGCTGCTCTCTGGCCTCGCGCCCAACACCGCCGACGCCCAGGCGCTGGCCCACACCGCCGGCTTCGTAGTGGCCTTCGGGCTCATCACCTTCCTGCACATCGTCGTCGGCGAACAGGTGCCCAAGACGCTCGCCATTCAGCACCCGCACGGCACAACCCTCGCCCTGGTCTGGCCGATGCGGCTGTTCATGCTCGTCGCCTGGCCGGCCATCTGGCTGTTGAACGCGGGCACTCGCGGGGTGTCGAGGCTGCTCGGGCTGAAGGGGGCGTCCGACACCGCCGAAGCCTTCGGAGAGGACGAGCTGCGCATGGTGTTCGCCAGCTCGGCCGAGGCGGGCGTCATCGCCGCCGAACGGGCCGCGCTGCTCGAGAGGGCGCTCGGCATGCTCGAGAAGACGGCCCGCCAGGTGCTGGTGCCGCGCAGCCAGGTGCAGTTCGTCGACCTGGACGAACCCATCGCGAAGAACGTCGCCGACGCCCGATCGGCTGGGTACACCTGGCTGCCGGTCTGCCGCGGCAACCTCGACCGGGTCGAGGGCGTGCTGAACGTGAAGGACCTCTTCTTCCTGCTCTCGAAGGGCGAGCTGAAGGCGCTGGGGCAGGTGCAGCGGCCGGTGCTGTTCGTCCCCGAGAACGCCTCGCTCGAGCAGCTGCTGTCCGAGTTCCGGCGCCGCAAGAAGCAGCTCGCCGTGGTGGTGGACGAGCACGGCGGCACCTCGGGCATCGTCACCCTGGCCGACGTGGTGGCCGAGCTCGTCGGCGAAGTGGCCGAGATGGGCCGGCGCGTCGAACCGGTCAAGACGCTGCCCGGCGGGCGGCTGGAGTTGCCCGGGGTCGCCCAGCTCGACGACCTCGAGCACACGCTCGAGATGAAATTCGACGTCGAAGAAGGGCAGATCACCACCGTCGGCGGTTACCTCATGGCCAAGCTCGGGCGCGTGCCGGCCGAGGGAGATGAATGGGCTGTCAACGAGTACTCGATTCGCGTCCTGAAGATGGACGGGCCCCGCGTGGTGACCGTCCGAATCGAGCCCAAAGTTCCGGCGGCGCCTGCCCCGACGGTGCTCGAGAAGTAGCTGCCCTATCCGACGGTACATATAGGGTCATCAAGCGTAGCGTCATGCTTGATTGGCCGGTTTCCCGCGTGGTACAGGGACCCGCCTTTCGCCGTGCGAGGCGGCAGCCCGCCGCGCCTAGGAGCCCTACGGACCGATGCGGATAAAGCGCCTGGACATCACCGGGTTCAAGTCGTTCATGGACCGGTCGGTCTTCACCTTCGACGATGGAGTCACCGGCATCGTCGGCCCGAACGGGTGCGGCAAGTCGAACGTCGTCGACGGCATCCGCTGGGCGATGGGCGAGCAGTCGGCGAAAAACCTCCGCGGCCGTGGCATGGAAGACGTCATCTTCAACGGCTCGGAATCGGTCGCGCCCCTGTCGATGGCCGAGGTGACGCTGACCTTCAAGGTCGAAGACGGCGACGCGCTGGCGCCGCAGTACGCCGGGTTGACCGACGTGTCGGTGACGCGGCGGCTGTTCCGGTCGGGCGAGTCCGAGTACCAGATAAACAAGACGCACTGCCGCCTGCTCGACATCACCGAACTGTTCCTCGGCACCGGCGTGGGCACCCGCGCCTACTCCATCATCGAGCAGGGCCGCGTCGGGCAGATTGTCTCGGCCCGGCCCGAAGACCGCCGCGCGTTCATCGAAGAGGCCGCCGGAGTCACCAAGTACAAGGCCCGCAGGAAAGCCGCCGAACGGAAGATGGAGTACACGCAGCAGAACCTCCTGCGCGTGAACGACGTCGTCGCCGAGTTGGGCAAGCGGCTCGACTCGCTGAACCGCCAGGCGAAGAAGGCCGAGAAGTACAAGAAGCTGAAGTCCGAGATGCGCGAGATCGAGCTGCACTCCGCCTCGCACCGGTACCTGGAATTGCACGCCGAACGGAAGATGCTGGGGCTGAAGCTCGAGAACCTGTCCGGCGAAGAGAAGGAAGGGCTGGCAAAGGTCCGCGACCTCGAAGACTCCCTCCTCACCCGGCGCGCCGCGCTCGACGAGGAAGCCCGAGAGCTCGAAACCCAGGCGCTCGAAGTGCGCGACCTCGAGAGCCAGGTGCTGCTCGACGAGCAAAAGCTGACCCACTGGGCCGCCGACGCCGACGCCACCCGGAAGCGCGTCGAGCAGACGCTGGGCGAGCTGGCCTCGTCGGCCACGCGCGAGGCCGAGCTTCGCGACGCGGTGATCTCGCGCGAAGGCGAACGGGTCGCGCTGGCGTCGTCCAGCCACGAGGACGAGCTGGCGGTCCGGGTGCTGGCCGAGGAGTTGCGCCGGGTGGGCGAGCTGCAAGAGCTGATCTCGGGCCGGCTCGAGGGCGAACGCAGCCACCTGGTGGACGCGGTCTCGCGGGTGGCCAACCACGAGTCGAACCTTCAGAACCTGGGCCGGCGGAAGGCCGAGCTCGAGGTGCGCCAGGCCAAGTGCCGCGCCGAGCGCGACGTGCTGCACGCCGAAGAGAAGTCGCTCGAGGAAGCCCGCGCCACGGTGTTGGGCCGGGTCGACTCGACGCGCCAGCTCGCGCTCGAGCTCGCCGACCGCCGGGGCCGCGAAGAAGAGGCGCTGGTCGCGGCGCGCCGCGCCTTCGCCGATGGCGAGGTGCAGGTCATCTGCATGCGCGAGGAACTGGGAGACCGCCGCAGCCGGCTCACCTCGCTTCAGGAAATTCAGCGCAACTACGAAGGCTACGACCGGGGCGTCCGCTCGGTGATGATGGCCGCCGGCGACGACTCTCGCGCGCAGGGCATCTACGGCCTGGTGGCCGACGTGGTGTCGACCTCGCCGGACTACGAGCGGGCCGTCGAGGCGGCGCTGGGCGAGCGGTTGCAGCACGTCATCGTCGACAGCCCGGACAAGGGGTTCGAGCTGGTCGGCCGGCTGCGCGCGGTCGCGCAGGGAAGATCGACCTTCGTGCCGGTGTCGTTCAGCCGCCCGGCGCCGGCCGGGCCCGCGCTCGACCTGACGCTCCCCGGAGTGCTCGCTTCCGCCAGCGCCGAGGCCCGGTGCGAGGCGGCGCTCCGCCCGGTCATCGACGGGCTGCTCGCAGACGTCGTCATCGTGCGCGACCTGGAAGCGGCCAGGGAACGCGTGGCCGCGGACGCCAGCGGGCTGACCTGGGTGACGCTCGAGGGCGAGGTGCTGCACCCGAACGGCGCCGTCACCGGCGGCGTGCTCGAGGGGCCGGCCATCGGAGCCCTGCAAAAGAAGCGCGAGATCGCCGAACTGCGCGAAGAGGTCACCGGCTTCGAGGCCCGCTACAACGACGTCATCACCGGGCACTACGGGCTGCAGAAGAAGATCGCCCTGGCCGAAGGGCAGTTGAAGGGGCTGTCGCGCAACCAGCACGCCGAAGAGCTGAACCTGGCCGCGCAGGAGAAAGACCTGCACAAGGCCGCCGAAGACCTGACCAAGCTGCGCGCGCGCTTCGGGGGCGTCGAGGACGAAGACCGGCAACTGACCGAAGCGCTCGAGGCGCTCGCCGCTGAGGAACGGACGGTGCGCGGCGACCTGGCCTACGGGCAGACCGACCGCGAACAGCACGAAGACACCGTGCGCGAGCTCGCCGCCGAGCTCGAGACGCTGAAGGCCAAGGCCGCCTCGCTGGGCGACGACCTGACCGCCTTGCGGGTGAAGACAGCCGCCGGCGTCGAGAAGAGCGAAGCGGCCCGGAAGGAAATCGACCAGCTCGAGGCCCAGCGGGCCGAACTGTGCGACCGCCTCGAGCGGCTGGGGGCTTCCGCGTCCGAGGGTGAAGCCCACCTGGCCGAGTTGGCGGCGATGGTGGCCGGGGCCGAGACGACGCGGGCCCGGCGCGCCGAGGAATTGGCCGCGCACCGTTCGGCGCTCGAGACCCGCCGCGCGACGCACGCCGAAGGCTCGGCAAAGGTGCGCGACCAGGACGCCTCGCTGCGCGAGCTGCGCGGCCGGCTCGACGAGCTGACCCAGGGCCTGTCGCAGATTTCCTTGAAGGAACGCGAGCTGTCACTCGAGCTCGACCACCTGGCCGAGCAGGTGCGCGAGCGCCACCAGGTCGAGTTGACGCACGCCCTGCACCGCTTCCACCTCTTGCCCAGCCTGCCCCCCGAGGCGCTGGCGCAGTTGAAGGACCTAAGGGCCCAGGTCGAACGCATGGGCGAGGTCAACCTCACCGCCATCGAGGAACACGAAGAGATCTCCGAACGCCACAAGTTCCTCTCGGCCCAGAAGGGCGACCTCGAGTCGTCGCTCGAGCAGTTGAAGGCGGCGATCGTGAAGATCGACCGCACCAGCCGCGAACGCTTCAAGCAGACCTTCGAGGTCGTTAACGAGAAGTTCCAGCAGATCTTCCCCCGGCTGTTCGGCGGCGGGAGGGCGGGGCTGGTGCTGACCGACGAAGGTCCGGGCCTCGAGGCCGGGGTCGAGATCGTCGCCCAGCCGCCTGGCAAGAAGCTGCAGAGCGTCAGCTTGCTGTCCGGCGGCGAGAAGGCCCTCACCGCGGTCTCGCTCATCTTCTCCATCTTCCTCATCAAGCCGACCCCGTTCTGCCTGCTCGACGAAGTGGACGCGCCGCTCGACGAGGCCAACGTCGGCCGCTACAACGAGATGGTGCGCGAGATGTGCAAGCAGTCGCAGTTCATCGTCATCACCCACAACAAGCGCACCATGGAAGTCGTCGACTCGCTGTACGGCGTCACCATGGAAGAACCGGGCATCTCGAAGCTGGTGACGGTGCGGCTGCGCGACGCGGCGGCGGCTAACAGCGACCAGGTGGCGTAGCCAAGCGGAGATCCTTTCGGGGGTTTGCCCGTTCAGGGCCGACCCACAAGGAGCTCCGCCATGAAAACCCCCTGGAATGTCGCCGCTTTGGCGGCCCTGATGGCCATTTCCGCTTCAGCGGCCGAACCCAAGATTCAGGTCGCACTGTTGCTCGACACCTCGTCCAGCATGGACGGCCTCATCAACCAGGCCAAGACGCAGCTCTGGTCGGTGGTGAACCGCTTCGCCACGGCCAAGCGCGACGGCAAGCGCGCCACTCTCGAGATCGCGCTCTACCAGTACGGCAACGACGGGCTGTCGGCCGAGTCGGGCTACATCCAGCAGGTGGTGCCGCTCACCACCGACCTCGACCGGGTGTCCGAGGCGCTGTTCAAGCTGCGCACCAACGGCGGCGAGGAATACTGCGGCAAGGTGATTTCGCGCGCCGCCCAGGACCTCGCCTGGAGCACCGCCGCCAAAGACTTGAAGCTCATCTACATCGCCGGGAACGAGCCTTTCACCCAGGGGCCGGTCGACTACCGGGTGGCGGTGAAGTCGGCCGCCGAGCGGGGCATCAGCGTGAACACCATCTTCTGCGGCAACGAGTCGGAAGGGGTGGCGACCCACTGGAAGGACGGCGCCGTCCTCGCCGACGGCAGCTACCTGTCCATCAACCAGAACGCGGCCATAGCCGAGGTGATCGCTCCGCAGGACCAGCAGATCGCCCAGCTCGGCCAGGCGCTGAACAAGACCTACGTCGGTTACGGGGCGATGGCGCCGGCCGCGGTCGCCCGGCAGTCGGCGCAAGACACCAACGCCGCGGTCGCTTCCCCGTCGGTCGCCGCCACCCGCGCGGTCTCGAAGGCCTCGGTGGCCTACGACAACTCTGGGTGGGACCTGGTGGACGCCGCGAAGAAGGGGAAGGTGAAGGTGGCGGACATGAAGGACAGCGAGCTGTCGGACGAGCTGAAGGCGGTGAAGCCGGCCGAGCGCCAGGCCTTCATCGACGCCAAGGCGGACGAGCGGGCCGAGATTCAACGGAAGATCAACGCGCTGAACGCCGAGCGGACGAAGTTCGTCGCCGCCGAGCAGAAGCGGCGCGCCACCCAAAACCAGACCGAGTCCCTGGACTCGGCGATGGTCCGGTCTGCAGAGGCCCAGGCTGCAAAAAGCAGTTTCAGCTTCTAGGGTCCCGGCGCAGCACCGGAACCGCCGCCGCGAGCGAAAGGCTTTCGGCGGCGGTCGTTTTTCCGGTGCCTACACCCGCGAATCGCCAGGGTGAGAGATTCGGCCCGACAGCAGCTTGGCCGCGCTCTGGAGCCGCTCGAAGCCCAGCTTGGTCAACTCGGCGCGAACGGCGGGAAGGCTTTTCGCGAGCTTCTCGAAGGCCGCGCGGGACAGCCACAACAGGGTGCAGGCCGTCTCGGCGCGCACGCTGGCGGCCACGGGCTTGCCGAGCAAGAGCGACAGCTCGCCGAAGACGTCGCCCTCGACCATCTCGGCGAGCTTGGCCTGGCCGCCGGACCGGAAGGGGACGCACCGGCCGCGCAGGACCAGGTACAGGCCGTCGCCCAGCTCGCCCTGTCGCAAGAGCACGTCTCCGGGGCTCGCGGTGCGCAGGGTGAACGCCCGGGTCGTTTCCTCGCGCTGCGCCTGGGTCAGCCGCGCGAAGAGCGGGTTCGACTGCAACACGTTGCGCAAGAGCTGGGCGTTGAAGAAGGACTGCATTACGGCTGCGACGTGCGCGTGTAGGGCGCAGACCCGGTCGAAGGCCGCGCGCGACAGCTCGAGCAATACCATGGGCGAATCGGCCACCACGGTCGCCAGCCGCGGCGTTCCGGCCACCAGGCCAATCTCACCGAACAGGCCGCCCTCGCCGAGCTGGGCCACCGCCTTGCGCGCGCCGGCCTCGTACTCGCGGACGACGCTCACCCGGCCGTGGGCGATGCCGAAGAGCGACGTCCCGGGCTCGCCTTCGGTGACGATGGACGCGCCCGCGGCCACCACCCGAAGCTCGACGGCGTTGGCCAGGGTGACGAAGGGCTGGGGGCCCAGGTCGCCGAAGAAGGGCGTCGCCGGCAACGGCTGGGGCACCGGAAAACCCAGGCAGCGGGCGAGCGCCACCGCGGAGAGCAGCCGGCCGTCGCTGGCCCACCGCGCGGCGACCAGCTCGGGGCGCATGCTCGTCCCGACCGCGAGCAGTTCGAGCACGTCTTTCTTCAGCTTCGCCTCGACGACGGGGCCCTTCGCCATTCCGCGGATTCTCGCACCAGGCGGCCCCGGGGACGAGCTTCCGGCCGCTTCCGGTGATAGCGCTCCCAGCCTGCCGAGAGCGAAGCCGCTATGCTCGCCCGCCGTGGTGGCGAACCCGGTGCCGGGACCGGCAACCCTCGAGCTCAAAGCGGCGGAAGCGCGGGCCTACCTGGCTGCCGTCCGTTCGCTCCTCGCCGTGGCGCGCGCCGGAGCGCAGTACCCCGACCCCCGGCGCGTCGACGCCTTCCTCTCTCTGCTGGGGCCCGACGGTTCGCGCGGCCGGCGCAGCGTCGTCTCCATCGAACGCGCCTCGGGGCTCCCGGCGCTGCACGAGCTGATTCGGGTCCGGGCCGACCGCGAGGTCGCCGGCGAGCTCTTGCAGGGCCCCGGCCGGCGCTCGGCCCGGCGCACCGGGCTGCTGAATTCGCTTCTCGACGCCGAGCTGCCGCCCGTGTCTGCCGCCGAGGTGCGGCTGGTCGGCCGGGTCGCCGGAGGCGCGCGGTTCCTGGTAGTCCGCGACCAGGTGGACCTTCACGGGTCCGGCTTCGTCCGCTTCACGGCGCGGCTGGTGCAGCGGGGCGCCGCCTACATCGCCCTCGAGCGCGCCGATCTGGCTCGCCCCTCGGAAGACTTCCTCCGCCAGCTCGAGCGGTGCTCGGCGACCGACGTCGAGCTGGCGTTCCTGCTCCTGGCCGAGCTCCCGGGCCTCGCCGTCGAAGACGTCGTCCGTGGGCAGGTAGGCCCGGTGAATCCATTCGCCCCCGCGCCCGAGCCCCTGGCCGGCGTGCTGGCGGCCAGCCCCGGCGCGGCAGTGCTGCACCTGGCGCTCGAACGCGCCGGGCCCGGCGTGGCCGAGGACCGCTGCCCAGACCCGTTCTCCCGCTTCTATCGGAAGGGGTTGGGCCCCGCGGCGCGCGTCGCCGCCGAGGAACGCCGGGCGGCCCTCGGGTATCGCGTCTCGAAGGAACGGCGGCTCTGCTGCACTCCGGACGTCGAAGCGCCCCTTCGCGCGGCACTGTCCGCCAGGGGTTGCCCGCTCGTGATTCGTTCGCGGTAAGACTCGCTGCCCATGGCGCCCGAGTCCCAGCCGTCGGAGGACATGATCGACCAACTGGTCCATCAGTTCTCGGACCCGTTCGCCTTCTACCGCGAGCTCATCCAGAACGGCATCGACGCCGGCTCGTCGCGCATCGAGGTCACGCTCCGCTTCCAGCCCGGCCGCGACAAGGGGTTGGCCAACGTCCAGGTGCAGGACTGGGGTGAGGGGATGAACCGCCAGATCATCGAGACCTACCTGCTCACCAAGTTCCGTTCGAGCAAAGAAGGCGACCTCACCAAGATCGGCAAGTTCGGCATCGGCTTCATGAGCGTCTTCTCGCCCGCGCCCGAGCTGGTCGTGGTCGACACCGGCCGCGACGGCGAGTCATGGCGGCTGTTGCTCCACCCCGACAAGACGTACGAGCTGCTCGGTTGCCCCCAGCCGGTCGAGGGCACCCGCATCACGCTCCACAAGGAAATGACGGCGGCCGAATA
Organism: Archangiaceae bacterium; assembly: GCA_023248915.1. GTDB lineage: Bacteria > Myxococcota > Myxococcia > Myxococcales > Myxococcaceae > JAHFDQ01. Next base: position 13,252 of record JAHFDQ010000026.1, read on the forward strand.
CCACGAGTTCAAGGGACGCTCGCGCGAGGCCATCCAGCGGTGGTGCCGCCACTCCGAGGCCGACGTCACCTTCGCCGCCGGGGACGGCGACGGCGCCCCGCCCGGGCCACCCGTCGCGGTGCGACAGCCCTTCGCGGTCGACGCGCCCTTTCAGGTCGAGTACCGGGAAGAGGGCACCTTCATCATCGCCGGCCCCTCGCGGCAGGACCCGGCCGAGTGCGGGCTCTACAACCGGGGCCTCACCCTGCTCGAGACAAAGGACGTCTTCTTTCCCGGCGTCACCTTCAAGATCGTCTCGCGCTACCTCGAGCACACCCTCACCCGCGACAACGTCCGTCGCGACCGGAACTTCGACCGCGCCCTCGAGCTGGTCAGGAAGCTCATCGAAGGCCCCCTGCGAGACCGCCTGCCGGACGAGCTCGAGAAGGCCGCCCGCAGCGCGTCAGCCTGGGACGACTACCGGGTGCTCCTGGCCTTCGCCATCGGGCGGTTGCCCCCGGACGAGCTCTGGTTCCGCCGCGCGAGCGGAGGCGCCGTCCAGGGGCGCGAGGTCAACCGTACCCTGGCCGCCGCTGGCACCTTGCTCTTCGCCCCGTCCGCCGCCCCGGACAGGCCCGACACGTTGGTCGCGGCCCTCGAGCAGGACGGCTTGGTGGTGCTCTTGTCGGAACAGGACCGGCCGATCGCGAACCTCGTCCACTTCCTCTTCAGGGCGGCCAAGAGCTCGGCGGCCGAGGCGGCCTATTGCGTGGCCCGGCCCGAGCCGGCCGGCGAACCCGGCACCTTGCTGTGCTCGGCGCTGGCCGAGCTCTTGGCGGCGGGTGGAGCGCGGGTCGGCTCGGTCGCGCTGGCGACAGTGCACGGCGCGGGGGCCGACCGCCAGGTTGTCGGAGTCGAGTCGCTGGGGCGCCCGGTGCCGGCCGAGGTGGCGCGCCGGTCTCCCTTCGGGCGCGGCGCGCCCAAGCTCTTGTGCCTCAACTCGACTGACCCGGCCATCGGGTCCGCCCTGGCGCTGGCCCGCAGCAGCCCGAGGCTCGCGGCTCTGTTCACCTTCAGGCTGATCGCCACGGCGTTCGGCGCGCTCGACGAGCGGGCCGACTGGGCGGTCACCGAGCTGTCCTTGAGCCGATGAGCCTCGACGACCTCAAGGCGGCGCTGGCCCAGGGGACCCAGCGGGTGGCGTCGGGGCGCATTCGCGTGGACGCCCGGAAGGCGCTCGAGAAACTGCGCGATCACCGGCTGGCCGACCCTCACCACTACGTGCTCGAGCTCTTGCGCGCGGCGGTCGCTTCCGGTGCGACGACCGCCCAGGTGCGCGTCGACTCGGACGACTTCGAGCTGCGCTTCGACGGCGCCGTGCTTGCTCCTCCCGTCCTGCGCGATCTGCTCAGCCACGCGCTGACCGGGGGCGGCGACCCCGAGATGGTCGCGGCCCGCTTCCTGGCGCTGGGCGTCGCCGGCGCGCTCGGGCTCGACCCCGCCTACGTCCGCGTGGTGTCCCCCGACCTGACCTTCGAGGTGCGCCCGCCGGTGACGGTCGAGTTCGAGGACAAGGGGGCGGCGACCCCGGGCACCTTCGTCCACGTGCGCGAGCGGGTGAGCTGGCGGGTGGTTCGCGACGCGGTGCTGGGGCCGACCGAGCTGGGCGTCATTCGGCGGGCGGTGCGGAAGTTTCCGGCGAAGCTGACCGTCAACGGCGAGTCGTTCGCCCGCGAGTCGGTCTTCGACGTGCCGGTGCTGGCGGAGGTCGAGACGAAGGTGGAAGGGGTGACCGTCGTCGCCGCGGTGCCCCGGGAACGGTCGGCCCGGTCGGCCCTGACGCTCGAGGTCTACGGCGTCGAGGTGACGACGCGGCGGTTCGCGCTGCCCTTCCTCCAGGTCGTCGCCTGGGCCCGAGATGATTCTCTGAGGAGAAACGCCTCGGGCTCGGACGTGGTCGACGGCGACGCGCGGCTGGTGGCAATCCAGGCGGCGGTCGAACGGCTTGCGCTCGACCTGCTCCGCGAACTGGTGAAGCAACTGGGCCAGAAGGACGTGCCCGAAGCCCGCGAAATGCTCGCCTCGCTCGCGCTCGAGCTCGTCCGCGCGGGAAAGCTGAAGAAGCTCGCCCAGCCGACCCTCGACCTGTTCGAGAAGGCCCCCATCCTCCCTGGGCCTTCGGGCGAGTGGGTCAGCGTCGGCGAGTTCCGCGCCGAGTCGAACCGCGGCCGGCAGCTGCGCTTCGCTCGAACCCCATTCCCCGCAGGCTCGTACACCCGCCCGGCTCTCCTCATGGCGCCCAACCCCGACCTCGAGCTGTTGCTCCCCATGCGCCCCCGGGTGGACGTCGCTTCCGAGGTGGCCGCGAGGCGGGTAGCGGCCGAGCGGCGCATCGCCTGGGAAGCGCACTCGCCCGAACCGGCCTTGCTTCCAGAGGGCGCCTACGCCTGCCGGGCGCGCTTCGAGGCGGACAAGCTCGCGGGAGAGGTCGGGCTGGGGACGGCGGACTGGGGCGCCAGGGTGCGCCTTCTCTCGATGGGCAAGCTCGTCCAACAGACCGAGGTTTCCGAGCTCGACCCCTTGCCGGTCCTGGCGGTCGTCGACCTGAAGCGGACCCTGAGCGAGAAGGCCTGGATGCAGAGCCCGGTGCCGCTCGACACCGGCGGCGTTCTCGACGCGGTGCGGAACGCGGCGACCCACGCGGTGTGCGACGCGCTGAAGAGCGGCGTTGAACCGCCGGCCGATCTGCGTGCCGCCGGTCGGGCCGTCGTCACGCATTGGGCGAAGCGCGAGGCGGCGCCCCGGCTGTCCGCCTTGCTCGAGCCGCTGCGCACCGCCCCGCTCTTCGAGACCGCGGGAGGAGCCTGGATTTCCCTCGAGGCGCTGCTCGCCCAACCCGTGTGCCGCTATACCACCCGGCGCTGGCCGAACCCGTCGCTGAACGGCTTTCCGGTGGTGGTGCTTCGGGGCCCCGAGGAAGCCGCGGTGACGGCGCTGGCCGCGGCGGCCAAGCGCAAGGTCCGGAACTACGGCGCGAACCTCGCGCGCGAGGCCGAGGTGCGGGCTCAGATGACCGGGCGCGGCCAGAAGCCCGTTTTGAAGGGGGCCTACCTGGCGGTGGTGCCGGTGGTGGGGGAAGGCTTGGGCGGCGAGGTGGGAGTGCCCCTCGAGGCGTCGGGCGGGCTGTCCCTGACATTGCTGATGTCGGGCTTCCCGCTCGAGCACGCCACCTTCTCGGCCCGCTACGACGTCGCCGCCGCCGTCGTCGATTGCCCCGACCTCTCGGCCGACGAGCAGTGGCGCCACGCCAAGCGCGACGAGGTGCTCGAGCGCGTGCTGGCCGCCGTGCGCACGGCGGAACGCGAGCTCGCCCTGGCGCTGGTGCGAAAGGTCGCGGTCGCGGGGCTCGAGGGGCTGCACCCGGGGCCGCTGCGCTTCGTCCTGGCGGTGCTGCGAAAAGAGCTGGACGGCTTCCGGAGGCGGACCGAGCTCGACGAGCTGCAGCGGGTCGGCGCCGGTGCCAAGCTGTTTCGCGGGCCGGAGGGCCGAGTTTCGCTTCGCGAGATCGCCGACGCGCTGGGCACGTCCGACCGGCTGGGTTGCGTCGCCGAACCCCCACCAGGCCGCGCGCCGGCCGGAAGTTTCTTCGTGGTCGCGGACGGGGCGACCGCCGCCGTGCTGTCCGAGGTGCTCGAGGTCAAGGTCGAGGACTTCTCGGCCGAACTGGCGAGCGCCCTAGCCCGCGCCGAATTCCTCGAGAGGCCCCAGCGGACGCTGGCGCTGGCCGAGCACGTGACCTTGGCCGCCCCGGTCGAGGTGCCACACGTGCGCGGGCTGGTCGGCTACGACCCGACGGTGGTTGAGGACGCCGAGGTCGAGCTGCTCTACGAGGGCCGCTACTTGATGACGATGAAGGTCGCGGCGCCGCTGCCCCTGCGCGGGACGCTCGAGATCGTCGACCGGCCGCTCGACCTGACACCCACCGCCGAAGACCCGAAGCTCGCAGAGCTGCTGGAACGCGCCATCGGCTTCGGCGAGGAGCGCCTGGTCGAGAGGGCGCTAGACGCTCCCGAGGCGCCGCTGGCCATGGAGTTTCTCTACCGCGCGCTCGGCGCCCACCTCGACAAGTTCCTCTCCGACGAGGCGAGGGGCCGGTTGCAGAAGGCCGAGCTCTTGCCCTGCACCGACGGGGCGCGACGGCCGGCCCGGGTCTTCGACGCCGCGGCGCGCATTCCGGTGGTGTCCGAGGTCGTCGAGGGAACGTTCCTGTCGGGTGAGCCCGTCATCGCGGCCTCGACGCCCGGAGTGCACTGGGTGCTGCCGCGGTGGAAGGACGCATGGGTCGACGTGACCGAGGCCTTGCGCGCCGAGATCGACGGACGCCATCGCCACGAAGGGACGGCGCCGGTCGACAAGGTGACCGTCACCAGCTCTCACGTGTTGCGGCGGGTGCCTTTCGTGGTGGACGACGTCGAGGGCGAGGTGGCGCTGGTGAGCTCGGGCGGCGGTCGAGTCAGCCTCTTGAAGTCCCGTCGCTTCCTGTGCATCAACGTCGACGCCTCGTTGCCACCCACGATCTTCGCCGCGGCCAACTGCGACGCGCTCACCCCGAGGTCGTCGTACACCGCGGTGGTGCAGGACGCCGCGTACGAAGAGTTGGTGAAGGTCTGCGGGCGGCAGACCGAGGCGCTGGCGAAGCACCTCACCAACGAATACGGGACTTCGTCCGCCGAGGAACGCACGGCGCTGACTGAGCCGCTGGCGAACCTCGCGATCTGGCTGCTGGTCCGCAAGCGTGCCCCGGCCGAGCTGCTCGAGTTACCACTCCTCGAGAAGAGCGACGGTGCGCCGCTGTCCCTGCAGGACCTGGTGAACGAGCAGCGTCGCTACAAGCGCGTTCGTGCTTCGACGCACAGCGGGTCGCCGCTGGCGGCCGAGCGCTGGGTGTGGCGGCCCCGGCCCGGCGAGCGCGAAGCGTTGACGCGGGGTTCGTTCAAGTTGGAAGACGGAACGCTCGACCTGACCCAGGCCGCGGCGGTTCGCAGCCGGCCAAAGGTCGCGGAGCTGCGGGCCCCGATCGAGAGCCCGTGGCGCGAGGCCATCGCCGCGGGGGCCGTCCTGGGCGAGGTTGCCTTGGCTCCGAACGGTCCGTTGAAGAGGCTCACCATCGCCGTGCACTTCGAGCGGGCGCGCCTCGAGACCTTCGAGGTCGATCACCCCGTGGGGGGAATCGCCCAGGTCAACAGTGACGCCCTGAAGCCGACCCGCGCCTGGGACAAGGCCGTGCGCAACGAACAGTTTCGCGACCTGCGCGGCGCGGTCGACTCGGCGCTCGAGCGGCTGGTGGCGCGGGTCTTGGCGACCGGTGGGCCAGGCCCGGGCTGGATGAAGTACGCCTTGGCGGCCGCGAGCTGGAAGCTGGGGGAAGGCGGCCCGATCGGAGAGGTGCTGCCTTCGCTGCCGCTGTTCGAGGACCTGGAAGGGCGGCCGGTCACGCTGGGCCAGGTGTTGGCGGAGAAGGCGCGCGCCGGCAGGATCTCGATCGCCGAGCCGGGCGTCGAGGCGGTCTCGTCGTCAAGCGGGCTGGTCTTGAGTGGAGGGCCCGAGGTCGTGTCGTGCCTGGACGAGCTGGGGTTGAAGCACGAGGACCTGACCGTGGAAATCCGCCGTCATCACGATCTCGAGGCCGCGATGAAAGCGCGGAGGTTGTCGAGCCTCAGCTTCACGGGGTCGGCCCTGGTGCGGTTGGGCGTCGACGCGGGCGGATTTCAGGGAGAGCTGGTGCTCCCCCTCGAGCCCGAGCTCGCTGGCGGCCTGGTGCTGGCTCGAGCCGGAGTCCGGGTTGGCGGTTTCGACGACGGTGGCTTGGGGGTTGCCGGAGTGCTCGATCACGCCGAGATGCCGGTCAGTGACGACTGGACCGAAGCGCGACCGACCGCGGCGATGCGGCGGGTCGTGGCGGACCAGATCGACCTGCTGTTCGGTCGGCTTGCCGAGCTCGACGACCGGCTGGCTCCGGCCGAACGGCGTCTGGCGGCGGGGTACGTGCTCAGGTTTCTCGACGCGCACGGCGTCTCGGCGCCGTCGCATCTCGATGCGCTCCCGGCGGGCATCTGGCGGTTGGCGTCGTGCAAGCTGTTCTGGACCTGTGACGGGCGGTGGGTCGACCTGCGAAGCATCGCCGGGCGCGTCCTGCGCCGTGGTCGAGTGGCGATGGTGAACGAGTCGATTCGCCAGGTCGAAGTGGCGGGAGACGTCGTGCTCCGCACGGAATCGCTGGACGGTCGGGACCGGGAAGCTCTCGAGAAAGTTCTTGGGCGAGGAGCCCTTTCCCGCATGACGCTGGGGGTGTGGCGGGCGGGGCGGACAGAGGAAGACCCGGAAGAAGGTTCGCCGCTACAGGAGGGGTTGCAGAAGCTGCGTCGCGAATCGAGGTTGCTCAAGGCGGGCTCGTTGGGGCGGCTCACCGGCGACGAGCTGAAGGAGATCAAGCTGCAGCGCAAGGGCGGGAAGGTCCCCATCCGGTACGACGCTACCCGCCAGATGGCCGCGCTCGACCCAGAGCACCCGCTGGTGAAGGCGGCGCTCGAGGAGAGCGTCCGTCGGCCAGACCGCATCTACGTGCTGCTCGCCGCAATCTACGGAGCGGTCAACCGCGCCCTGGAACGCATCACCGACGAGGACGAGCGCCGCCTGGTCAGTGGCCTCGTGGGACACCTCGCGGCGAACCCAAACCTCCTGGAAGTTCCCGCGCCGGTACGGCCGGAATAGCGGGCCGGTCAGCCGCCGGCCGATTCAATTGAGAGCCGGCGGCCGCGACGCCGCGCCAGGGCAATGAGGCCCAATAGGCCCCAGAGGCCGAAGCCGGCGCCACCCGACGACTGACAGTCACAACCCGCCGTGTAACTCTTCTCCGGCGTCAGCACGACGGCGAAGGGGGCACTGGTGACGTCCGCCATGCCGGCGGCCGACGCCCTCAGCGTGTAGCCGGTGCCCTGCCGGTTGAGGGACAAGTCTCCAAACGTCGCCACTCCGTCCACCGTGGCCGCCAGCGTGGCGCCCGACAGGATTGCCAACCCCGGGTTGTCCTCCAGGGCGAGGACTACCGTGGCCGACGCGCCTTGCACCGCGTTGCCAAACCCGTCCTCCACCCCCACCTGCACCGCGGGGGAAAGCGGCGCACTCAACTCTCCATTCGCCGGCTGGACGACGAAGGCCAGCCTCGCCACCGCCCCGGCCGTGACGTCAAAGGCCGCGCTGGTGGCCGTCCCCAGCCCTGGCGCAAACGCCGACAGCGTGTACCCCACCCCCGCCTTGTCGAGAGACAAGTCCGCGAAGGTGGCGACTCCGTTGACGGCCACCACCGCGCCGCTGCCGCCCAACCAGGCGCCACCTGGGTTGTCCTTGAGGACGATGGAAATGGCCGCATTCGACGTCGCCAGCGTGTTGCCCGCCACGTCCTGCACCGCCACCGCCACCGCCGGAGTGAGAGTGGCCCCCGCCACGGTGGAGACAGGGTTGACGACGAAGGCCAACTGCACCTCCACGCCGGCAAAGACGTCGAAGGCCGCGCTGGTGGCTCCCGTCAGCCCACTGGACGAGGCCGTGAGGGTGTAGCCCACCCCCGGCCGGTTGACGGACAGCCCCGAAAACGCCGCCACGCCCGCTACCGCCGACGCCGCGGCAGGCCCGCCCAGCACGCTGCTTCCGGGGTTGTTGCCCAGCGCCAGCACGACAATGGCCGTCGACGAGACAGCCGCGTTGCCCTGCGCGTCCAGCACCTGCACCGAAGCCGTCAGCGGCGTCCCCGCCGTGTCACTCCCAGGCTGCACCACGAAGGCCAGCTTCGCCGCCGCCCCGGCAGTGACGTCAAACGTGGCGCTGGTTTCCGCCGGCAGCACCCCCGAAGTCGCCACCAGCGTGTACCCCACCCCCACCTTGTCCAGGGACAGGCCGGCAAACGTCGCCACGCCCCCAACCGCATTCACCACGCCCGCCCCGCCCAGCGCGCTGCCGCCCGGGTTGTTGCCAAACGCCAGGGCAATGCTGGCTGTGGAAGAGGTGTCGGTATTCCCAAACGCGTCCCGCACCGCCACCTGCACGTCCGGCGACACCACCCCTCCCGCCGCAAGACTCGACGGCTGGACGACGAAGGCCAGCTTCGCCACCGCCGCGACGCTGACGTCGAAGGGCGCGCTGGTGGCACCGGCAAGCCCACCCGAAGAGGCCACCAGCGTGTAGCCGACGCCCACCTTGTCCACCGACAAGCCCGAGAAGGAAGCGACTCCGCCCACCGCGGCCACCGGGCTGATGCCGGACAAGACGCCTCCCCCCGGGTTATTGCCCAGCGCCACCGAAATACTGTCCGTGGCCGACGGAAGCAAATTGCCCAACGCGTCCAGCACCGCCACCTGCACCGAAGGAGACAGCGCCACCCCCGCCAGCACACCCGACGGCTGCACCAGGAAGGCCAACTGCGCCGCCGCCCCGGCCGTAATGTCGAAGGCCGCGCTGGTGGCTCCAATGAGTCCGCCCGAAGAGGCCGTCAGCGTGTAGCCCACTCCCGCCTTGTCCACCGACAAGTCTCCGAAGGCCGCCACTCCTCCCACCGCACTCACCGGGTTGGTGCCGGACAGCACCCCGCCCGAGGGGTTGTTGCCAAGGGCCACCGTAATGGCCGCAGTCGACGCGCCCACCAGGTTGCCGAAGGCGTCCTCCACCACCACCGAAGACGCAAAGGCCGCGCCCGCCGACGTACTCGAAGGCTGCACCAGGAAGGCCAGTTGCACCGGCGCCCCGGCACCAATGTCGAAGGCCAGGCTGGTAGCTCCGGCAAGCCCAACCGCGGAAGCCACCAGCGCGTAACCGACGCCCACCTTGTCCAGGGACAGGTTGCCAAACGCCGCCACTCCCCCGGCCGCCGCCTGAGAGGTAGCGCCCGACAGCACGCTGCCGCCGGGGTTGGCGCCCAACGCCACCGAAACACTGGCCGACGAAGCAGTGACGGCGTTGTCGAAGGCGTCCCGCACCTCCACCGACGGCGTAATGGCAGCCCCGGCCGAAGTACTCGCCGGCTGCACCGTGAAGGCCAGCTTCGCCGGCGCCGCCACCGAAATGTCGAAGGTGACGCTGGTAGCTCCCGTCAACCCGGCGGAGGAGGCCACCAGCGTGTAACCCA